>CAISYK010000613.1 GCA_903889605.1 uncultured Bacteroidota bacterium | reverse complement strand
GACTAATTGACTGTAGATGCTATATTTTTTATCTTTTTTGAGTTTAGAAATAAATTCGTCAACCCCTCCAATTTCTTTCTTCCATCTCTTTCTGAACCACAAAAGTTGCTTTTCTATTTCCATCGCAACTGGCAAACCGCAAATAACAAATTTGCTATTGCTAAAAGTAACCTTCTCATACTCCGTTATTAAATACTCCACATTTTCTTTGATTATTTTTTCAAGTGATTCATCACTTCCAACATGAGATGTCCTTGATGCTTCATCCAAAACACCAATAAGTTGCAATTGAGCTTTTTTATCATCTGCCAATTTGTAAATTTCAAAAATTAGATCTATGGATTCCTTTCTTATTTTAGCCAAATTTCCACTTTTATCGCCAACCAGCGATCCCCTAGAGAACTGCACCTTATTCCACTCAACCAAATTTGACCATTCATAGGATGGTTGCAAAAATTCTTTAACAACAGTTTTTATAATATCACAATGCTTTATTTTTTCCTCATTATTCAATTTCAAGATTACTGCCAAAATGATCTTCTGATTGAAAAGCCCAGCCTGTTTTAAAACATTATAATCATATTTAGAAATTTTTTTGAAAAAGTCATTCATTTTCTCTTTGCCATCATCTTTCTGCAAAAAATCAGACCACTCAAGGGCTAATTTAAAAACACCTTCAAAATTTTCTTGATCAAAATATTTAACTCGCTGATCATTTAAAACAGCTAGCGTTTTCAATAAAATATCTTCGAATGTTTTTCCTTCCAAATCCCCAAAGATATTTGGCTCATTAACAATCTTGTTCTTTTCGGCAACTGCTACTATTTTTTTAATTTTATTTAGAATATCTTTCAAGACAATATCATTTTGTATATAATTTTTTTCCATATATACCTTTAGCCTATCCAGATATTCATATAATTTGTTATTATCTAAATCATCAAATTTATCAAATAAGATAAATTTATCTCCACTAAGATGTATATACATTATTGATTCAAAAATATCGGATGCCTTTTTTATGTGATCTTTTGCATCCTTAAACATTTTGCTAAACTTTTCGACTTCAATTCCATCCCACTTTCCCTTTTCTGGTTTATAAACAACATCATGCTCTAATTCTGACCAGGCATGCTGCAACGCCGTAACAATTTGAATTCCACATCTCAAACCCTTAAATTTTGCATATTCACTGAGTTTTAACCTTTCATCACTAAATTCAATTATTGAATGAATTGATTCCTGCCCCGTGCTATCATTATGCATTCTCTCATCTTTTGCGGAATAACTAAATTCCTCTTGTAAGGCCATGCGAAGCTTTTTTAAAACATCGCCATTAAAATAAAGTATAATCCTAACCCCAGCTAAATCCTTAACATCTGACAAATTTTTAATCTCCTTTTTTTCTAAATATGTAATACCTTGCAAATTATCTTCAAAACACTTATTGAGTAATTTTTTTATTAAGCTCTCTGGCTCTTTTTCTCTAGCAGTTACAATTTGAATATATTTACAAATATCTTCTTTTCTAACAATTTCCTCAATGATTCTTTTCACTGAAAAAGCAAAATCTTTATATAAAGACTGCTTAGAGATATAGCAACGAACCAATTTTTCAGCTTTTTTCTCTGCTTTTTCCATATATAAAAAATTACATTCTAATTCTCTTGATTAAATGATCATTTTTTTCAAAGATTTTAATTTTTCAATTTTCGTATTCGAAATTTGATAATCGCATTCCTTAAATTTGGGGCAACTCCAATAAGGACCCCAATAGCCGTCTT
>CAISYK010000612.1 GCA_903889605.1 uncultured Bacteroidota bacterium | reverse complement strand
ATTTTTTCCTGTTTCTATGTGATTGAAAGATGGGATAATTTCCTGTAATACTGCGACAATTTCTGATTTCGATATTTTATCCCCGCTCAAGATATTTTGTAAACGCATTATAATGTTTTTGATTTCTGATAAAGTTCTACTGTCGCTATTGCAAATAACACCTAAGGATTTATAACGATTAAAATCAAGGAATTCTCCTTTTGTATAAAATTCCTCATAAGCTTTTTCTCCTGATGTATCAGATGAAAAATAATAAACTGGCCAGCAATGTGTATCTAGTGACATATTCTGTGAATATTCTTTGGCAGATTGCTCAGTATCGAACGGAATAATTTGCATTCCCATTGACTTGAAAAAAAATTCCGTAATTTCCTTAAAGGAGGTTAGTTGACTTTCTTCTAGTTTCGGAAAAAATATCTCTCCTGTCTTTCCCAACATACAGGCTAACATGCATATCTGGCCTGATTCTTCAGGGGAAACGAAATATCGTCTAACATCAGTAGGCACGGAAAAAGGTTGTCGTTTCATTAAACGATTATTAAATCCATCTAAAAGACTGCCATTTGAAAATGCAACATTTGCAAAGCGAGCAGTTGTAACATGGATGATACCAGAATAAGCTAAAATTAGCTCTTCCATTACTTTTTTACTTACACCCATTATGTTTACTGGGTTTGCTGCTTTATCTGTTGAAACGCAGAAAAAATTTGAAGGTGGTTTTTTTGTAAGATAATTTAATAGTCGTTCTGCCTTTAATACATTATTGTCGATTAATGCAGCAATAGAAAACCGATCCTTTTCACTACGAACATGTTTGTGAGCCGCAAAATTTGCAATAATATCGAATGGTTCGGAATTTTCTAGAATTTTATAGAATATCGAATCGCCAAAATTTACCGGATATGTTTTATAATCAGCTGGGACTTTAATTGTTGGATTACTTCGCAGATCTCGAGTTAATTCAGTTAGACCATTCTCGCCAATATCCACGACATAAAGTTTTGCGGGATTAAAACGTAACATGGCTTTAATATATGATGATCCTATTGTGCCTGCTCCTCCAATAACAAGTATTGACTTGTTTTCAATACCATTTAATAAGATTTGATAGTTATCATCAATATCTTGCTGGAAAAAACTATCTGATCTCTTAGTAATCATAGTTTTAATGAATGATTCTATGTTTATCATGTTCATTGCTATAAAATTAGATAGTAGGTTTAAGCTGCATTAAATCTGGCAAGGTTAAATTGATAATGATTGATTAGTAAAGTTATAGACTAAAATCAATTAATGTTTTTAAAAGTAATACGCATTCCTTCTTCCGATGAAATTGGAAGTCGATTAATGTCCAATGCTTTTTTTATTTTTTCATTAGAAACGATAAAATTTCCAGTAAGTTTTTGAATCATACCGCTGTTAATAGGGAGATGTAATAGGTTTCCTAAGGAAGCAAAGGATTTTAAAATGTTAAGAGGAAGATTGATTATTCGTAATTTTATTTTAAGACTTTCACCAATAAGCTCTATTATTCGTTTTGTGGAAAGAGGCTCATCATCGGCCAAATGATAAATTCCAGAGGGTATATCGCTCTCAATTAATTTAGTTAGAATATAATTTAAATTGCCAATAGAAAGGTATGACCTATTGTTTGACATTGAACCAAATGGATATGGTAAACCTTTTTGGAAATATTTGTAAAGGGATAATAGGTTACCTTTTGGTTGTGGGCCATGAATCATACATGGACGTAAAATATAAACTTTTCGTCCTTCCTTTGGTAAATTATTTAGGATATACTGCTCTGCCAAAAATTTAGATTGGCCATAAATTGTAGTTGGATTTGGACAGGTACTTTCATTAAGAGGAATGTCTGAATAATCAGCAGCGGCTTTGACAGTGCTAAAAAACAAAAACATCTCTGCTTTTGATTTTAAGAAGTAATCGAAAATTGTCTTTGTAAGGTCGGTATTGACACGAAAATATTCTTGTGACAATCTGCTTTTTGTTGTATCGTGAGCCAGTCCAGCTAAGTGGATTATACAATCTCCTCTCGTAATTAAATCTAGTTCCTCCCAGGAATAATATGAAGCTTTGCCTCTTTGAAATAAATTTCTTTTTTGTTCTATTCCAATAATATTATAATGGAGTTCATTCTCAAAATGTAAAGAAATATTACCTCCGATAAATCCATTTATCCCAGTTATAACCAATACTTTAGATGACATAATTCTACTTGTAAATTGAGATTGTGCAATAGTCGCATTAATAATTTGGCTAGCAAAAAGAGGTATATTCTAACAATTTCTTTCAATAACTTAAT
>CAISYK010000611.1 GCA_903889605.1 uncultured Bacteroidota bacterium | reverse complement strand
TATGCGCAGAAGCATTTGGCAGGAAATTAATCAGTAGATAATGGTTTTATTTTACAATTTCAAAGCAGGCGATTTAGTACAATTTTATAAATTATAATAAAATTGTATTAAATCGTCTGCTGATTATTTAGGAACTTATTTTTTAGCATCAGCTAAAAATTGTGCCAATCCGATATCTGTTAAAGGGTGTTTTAATAATGCCAGAATAACATTTAAAGGACATGTAACCACGTCAGCACCAATAGTGGCGCATTCTATAATATGCATTGGATGACGAACAGAAGCGGCTAATATTTGTGTTTCATATCCAAAATTATCATAAATAATACGGATATCTTCGATCAATTGTAAACCATCCGTTGAAACATCATCTAATCGGCCAACGAAAGGAGAAACATAAGTAGCACCAGCTTTGGCAGCTAATAAAGCTTGTCCCGCGGAAAACACCAATGTGCAATTAGTCCTGATGCCTTTTTCAGAAAAATATTTAATAGCTTTAATACCATCCTTAATCATAGGTACTTTTACTACAATTTGTTTGTGAAGTTTTGCTAGGCGCTCACCTTCTTTAACAATGCCGGCATAGTCAGTGGCAATAACTTCGGCACTGACATCCCCGGTTACAGCTTTGCAGATGTCAACATAATGTTTTAATATGTTTTTTTCGCCTTTAATACCTTCTTTCGCCATCAGCGATGGGTTAGTAGTTACGCCGTCAAGTATGCCGAGATCCTGTGCTTCTTTAATTTGTGCAAGGTTTGCTGTGTCAATAAAAAATTTCATAAGATTAATTTTTAAGTAAGAGTGTTTGAATGAATAATTTTGTGCGAAGTTATAAAATAACTAAGGTTTAAAATTATCGAACTGCCGAATGTGGAAATTTTGTAATAAGTAAAAAAGTATTCGCATTTATATTCATCGGTAATTATTAACATATTCAGGCCTTGATTTTTTATTTATTTGGGCGTTCCCTTTCTTAAAAAAGAAAGGGCGGGCTTTCCGCTGCAATCTTTTCTAAAAAGAAAAGGATTTCCACTTCAATCCCTAACGCGGAATCCTGCAATTAGAGGGCATTGAATACAATTTTCAACTTTTCGCCGGGTACTTGAGTCATTTAAAACATTATCTTAAGCAATGAGAAGGCGGTACTAAATTTTGAAAGTAATCGGAGTAGAAAAATCGGAAGTAAAATAAAAAAAGAAGGGGTAAGCTACTCATATCGCACCGCTCAACCTATTACCTTTGCTTACTTCCGTACCTGGAGGGTTTTAGGGAGCTGGTCGTATAAGACTTACCCCGCTGCAAAAGTAGAAATATTATTTCGAAGTACAAAGTATTATTTTGCAGATTAAAAAAAACTTAACGAAAAATAGGAATCTCAAACGTTATAATGTTTTGAAAGATTGCATTATATGCTGTCTCACTTCTGAAAAATTGGGGTATTAAAATCTTACTTTTGGGGATTCAAGTATGATGAGGCGGTTTATGGAATAATATCTAAATTCAATTAAAAACTTTCAGCCTTATTCCTTAAGTTTTGTATTTGACAGATTATGTATATATTTGCTTCACTATGAATATTTCAATTGTTATTCCTTTATTAAATGAAGAAGAGTCATTGCCGGAGCTTTGCACATGGATTGAGCAGGTGATGAAGGATA
>CAISYK010000610.1 GCA_903889605.1 uncultured Bacteroidota bacterium | reverse complement strand
ATCATGGTAGGTTTAGAACCAGTAGGGACACTGCCTTCTTTCCATAAGGGAATGGCAAAAGATTCGCTGTCGTCATATTTTAGTAAAGTAAAAAGCTCGCTGTATACTATTTTAAATTTTAGTTTTTTCAGAACTAAAGGCATGTCTGCTGATTTTAAAAACGCCGAATTGAACGGAACCGTTCATTTAATTCTATTATTTATGGAAAGAACCGGAAATTCAATTGTTGATATAAAACCTGTGGCAGTGAGTGATGAAGGAAAAATTATTAGTTATAAATCGTTTGAAGACCGCCAAAAAGATAAAAAAGGAAACAAAGGATTTGAAATTGATTTTGTAAATTCTGGTAATCAATTGAAAAAAGCATATTACTTTTCTGTAAATCTGGACAACGATCATTTAAATAAAAACACAGCTTTTGTTAATCTTGTTAATCAAAATAAAGAGGTCACAACCTACCTGAAATCCGCTTCTTATCTCATGTATAAAGATTATTTTTCAGCAATAAGAGGTTTAATCCTGGATAATAGTAAATTTTTATTGGAAGATGATTCTGGTATTCCATATAAATATTTTAATGATTCAGTTTGGACAACAAATCTTTATGGAAAATATTCAGGAGCTATTTCTTTATTTCATAATGTTTACCAAGCGGAATTAGAAAAGGCCTATAAAAACAAAGCAAATGATGTAAAGCCGCTTGATTTTGGGATAGGATATAAGTACAGAGTTGGAGAATCTAACTTGATGTTTTTTAAGAAAAAATAACAAATTATATAGCAATGTCGATTAGTTAAGAAAAATATAATGCCAACGCCCTTTCTCGACTCCGCTCGAAATAACTACTGACGGTGTCCGTTCGAGCGGAGTCGAGAACTGCACGAAGGGATTGATTTATAATAAAGTCTTAACTAAAAGACACTGAATTAAATATTCTGAAATAATTTTACGACAAAGGTTTTATATGAAAATGATTTATAACCTAATAAATTGAGAGCCCCCATTTATATAACGGCATTTTTTTTGGTAGTAATTCTGCACTTTTTTGTGTTAAGCCAAAACAAACAATCTACAGAAAAGATATATCATGATGACGCTTTGATTGAAACTATTATCAGAAATTTCTCTCCCGAATTTAGTGCCATCCTTACGAATTCAAAAAAATATGAGGTGCAGATTATTTATACTCAAATAAACAGAGATAAAAACAATGTGCCCTCCTTTAAGCAATACACTTACGGTTTAAATTCTCAAACTTATTTTTACCCTGCAAGTCTTGTAAAACTCCCTTGTTCAGCCTTAGCAATTGAAAAACTAAATAAATTAAACATAGATGAGCTTAATAGAAATTCATGTATGCAGACAGACAGCGCCTTTGTTTGCCAGAAGAAAATACTGAAAGACACAACAGCTTTTAACGCGATTCCTTCGGTTTCTCAATACATAAAAAGAATGCTGCTCATAAGCGATAACGATGCTTTTAGCCGTATTTATGAATTCCTTGGTCAGGAATATATTAATGAACAGCTGAAAAAAAAGGGGTACGATAATGTACGTATTATTCATCGGTTTGATGCGGGATGCAGTACCGCTCAAAACAGATGCACTAATCCTATTTCATTTTATAATCCTGTTGGAAAATGTATTTATAAACAGCCCTTACAGTTAAATACAATGGAATTATGCAATCCCCTTGGCACGGTAAAAAAGGGAATAGGATATATTGATAAAAATGAAAAACTTATCAATGAGCCTAAAGACTATACTTATATGAATTACCTATCCCTGCAGGATATAAATGAAATTTTGAAATCAATCATATTTCCTAACTCAGTAGAAAAGGCAAAAAGATTTGATTTAAAAAAAGAGGATTACACTTTTTTGTATAAATATATGTCGATGTATCCTAGGGAATCAGATTATCCTAAATACAATATTAAGGATTATGAGGATAGTTATAAAAAATATCTAATTTATGGAACCTGCCATAAAAAAATTGAAAAGGACAGT
>CAISYK010000609.1 GCA_903889605.1 uncultured Bacteroidota bacterium | reverse complement strand
TTTTTTACTTTTTTTACTTATTTATTTAATATTAATCGTCTTGTCACAACAGAAGATTTTGTTTTTATCTCCACAATATAAATTCCATTATTGTGTCCAGTCAAATCAAAGTCAACTTTCCCGCCATATCCCGATTTCATATCGGCAGATTTTACAATCTGCCCCAATGTATTATAAACGTTTATTTTTACATCCGAATCTTTGTTCAAGCCTAACATAACTGATATTATTCCATTAGAAGGGTTTGGATAAATATTTATATTGTCTATGTCTTGTGGTTTCTCAATAGAAGTTGAAGGAGAGCATAACACAGGCTGTATATAGAGTGATACATCCGTACCGCTCCAGCCTGCATCTATCGTTTGCCATGTTGTGTTGTATTTTTCCCATGCTGTTCCAGGAGTAGGAGTATTTCCATTACGGTTAGTAAGGATACCAACGGTATCGCCATTCACATAAGGATTAGAGAATTCTACACCCACGAAAAAATCGCCGGAAACCACAACAGGTGTAGTAAATGGTATATATGTAAAACCGGCATAAGTCCCTGTACTCGGTATCGTATTCAGCAGAACATTTTTTGTTGCCAAAGGCGAAGCTCCCGGAGAGCCGCCTGCTCCTGTTGCATTCCAGACTCTTACATTTATGTTTGAAGAAGCATTTGCATAACTATATTGATAAAAATAAATATATACACCTAAAGCATTATTGCCCGCTGTATAACTTGAACCTAAGAATTTCTCAGCTTTTGCTTTGTCAAGATAGCCATTCATCCCGCTGAGATATCCCCAATTATCTGAATTGTAAATAGCTAAGGTGTCATCTAAAGTAATATTAAGTAAAGTGTCACATCCTCCAGGGTTTCCAGCAACCACAATGATACATGAGGCATTTGTAGAAGTATTGCTGCCTGCTGAGTTTAATGCGGTTAACGCAACAGAATAAGTACCAGTGTTTGCAAATGTTACCTGAGGATTTACAGAGGATGATGAAGTGCTGTTTACATAACTTACGCCGGCTGATGGAGTAATTGACCAGGTGTAAGTAGTCGGAGAGTTTGTAGAAGTATTAGTAAATGTTATTGTTGAATTTTGAGAAACACTGCTGTTGCAGCCGGTGAATGAAGCTACAGGAGTTACTGGTATTGCCGGAGCGCAAGCTGTAGCCTGCCAGTTGGTTAATCCGTATCTGCCGTTTGTTAATACGTTGTTCATATAATTCGACTGCATAGTGGTAAACATTACAAAGCAATCGCTGTAATCCATTAAATTTTCATATTGCCATAAGGTGCCGTTTGTGCAAGATTGAACAGTTGTTGAAGTGCATGTATAAAAATTTTGAAAGGGTCCTTTTATTGGAGGGGTGTCAGAAAAACCGTCATCATTTACGCATGCATTTGAATTGTCGGCAAAAGTGTGCTCCAATCCAAGGTAATGTCCCATTTCATGTGATACTGACTTGGAAATGGTTAAGTTAGAGCCTCCTGGAACATCAAAAACACCAATATTATAATCTAAAACGATACCGTCAATCATTATTCCATTCTGAATATTAGGAAGACCGCCAGGGCTTGTTGCACCTAAATATGCATATCCTGCGGTACAGCCGTTTGTGCAAAGAGCCATGTTGTTAGTAATGTCGCAAAGCCAAATATTTACATATTTTAAATGATCCCACCCTAAACTGCCGTTAGCCGTGGTTTTCATTGCATCGGCACCATTGGTGGCAGAAGATGAGTTATCATCAAAATAAGTTTGTGTAGTTGTTTTTCTAACAATACCTGTAGTAACCGCACCTGAAGCATCTCTGTTTGCCAAACAAAATTGAATGTTAGTATTTGCAATAAGACTTTGAAATGCTGAACGGACACCGGTTGTGGTAGTCTTGCTGTAATCCGCGTTTAGCCTTGCAATCATATTGTTTATTACTGTTGTAGATATTTTTGTATTCATTGCCAATGATGCAGCAATGTTTGGGTTATAAACAACATGAAAAACTACTGGTATTGTTTTTATTGTTCTGTCATTATCCGGCACAGCAGATGTATTTTGCTTATTTATTTTTTCCTGTGCATAAAGGGCTTCCAAATGATTTTCTGCAATATATTTTTTCATTAATTCGTCAGAAGCGCAATGTTTTGAATTTGGTATGCCGGAAACTTTAGTAGCCGAACTTTGGTTTACCGTCGGGGAGATCGTGGTGCTTATTCTTTTACTTATAGATGCACTTTTTTTTATCGGTTTCAACCTTAATTGCTGCGCAAATCCGTTTGAAAACAAGATGCCGCACAATAAAGCTGCAGACAAGAAGCCTGTTTTGATTTTGTTAGTCATGTTCGTTAGTATTTTTTAGTTTATTGGATATGATTAAATTATATTGGAGAATTTCTTTGAATTGCGGATATATTTTTAGGTGCCTTTTATTAAGGTAAAGATAAAAATTGTGTCCTGTTTTTTATTTATCTAAATATTTGCTAGAATCAAATGTAAAAAACAATATTGAAAAAACAAATTTTTTGAGGCAGAACTGTCCTAACTCCAGTTTAATTCGGTTTTATTAGCTATTAGATTGGATTATTTGAAAAAACAAAGTTTGCTGAATATCCTATACTTAAAAGAAATAGGTTTCCGAAAAATCTATTATACCAGCTAAGTACTAACAAATATTATGAACATACGAAGTGATGGTTGTCCGCAGGTTCTGCAAATTCGTATTTCGTTGGATTGTTCAGTAATTAAATTATCTTCGGCGTAAATCGAATGCCATTAAACTCATTATCCAACACGTTTTAAAAATTCATTCCAAAGGACTTCATTAGGGGGAGGAGCAATTATTATTACAGGTTCTTTTTTTACGGGGTGAATAAACTCCACTTTTCGGGCATGCAGATGAATAGACGCGTCTTTATTACCTCTGTCGAAACCATATTTTACATCGCCTTTTATAGGACAGCCGATTTTTGAAAGCTGCACGCGTATTTGGTGATGACGCCCGGTGTGCGGTTTTATTTCAAGCAAATGATAATTGTCCGAACTGCATATTAATTCATAATCCAATTCAGAACGAAGGGCTCCGGGCGTTTCTTTTTCAAATGCCTTTGACATATTTTTGGTCTCGTTTTTTTTTAAATAATGAACAAGGTTTCCGCTTGTTTTTTGCGGTTTGTTTTTAACCACAGCCCAATATGTTTTTTGAATTTCTTTGCTTTGAAA
>CAISYK010000608.1 GCA_903889605.1 uncultured Bacteroidota bacterium | reverse complement strand
CCATCTATTGTTACTTCTGGTTTAGTATTAGATTTGGATTCAGCCAATCCAAAAAGTTATGACTCTAAACACAATCTTACTTTGTATTCTCAGGATTGGACTCAACAAGTACAATCTTCACAAAATGTTACAGTTACGGCAGCCAACACCACATCACCGGATGGAACAGTAACCGGACAAAGACTTACCACAACACAGAGTGGTTATAATAATGATGGTTTAATACAAAAATTATATTCATATAGTGGAAAAAATATACCCACAACCACCACTAATCTATTTACTTTTAGTACTTATGTGAAACAAGGTACTTCTCCTAAAGTAAGTTTAGTTTTATCTCCATATAATGGAAGCTCATATAAAGACCTTATTGTTACTTTAACATGGTCAACTTTAACATTATCTACTTCTGGGGTATTCCATACCGGCTCTGCTGTCCAGTCTTTGGCTGGTGCAGTTTCTTCCTTTTTAATGTAAGATGTCATCTCTTCAGCTTTAGGAGAAGAAACAACAGGAGGAATATATGTTGTTTCAACTTTTTTAGGCTCATTATCTAATATATGTATAATTTTTTCCGGAGCTTTTTCAAATTGATTTCCAACGTCGCCTTTAGAATCGAAACCTGTTGCAATAATTGTAACGCTTACTTTATCACCTAAAGACAAATCTACGCCGTAACCTTTAATTACTTCCGCAGTCATGCCTGCAGCGTCCTGGATATAATCAGTAATTTCTCCCAGCTCATCCATAGTAATTTCATCTTCACCGCATGTGATATTTACTAACACATAACGTGCACCTCTGATGTTACTATCATTTAATAACGGTGATGACATTGCCTGTTCAACAGCACGCAGTGCACGGCTTTCGCCTGATGCAAGTGCAGAACCCATAATTGCTACACCGCTGTTTCTCATAACAGTTTTCACATCATTGATATCTGTATTGATCTGTAATGTAGTGGTAATGATATCTGCAATTCCTTTTGCTGCAGTTGACAGAATATCATCGGCGTGACCAAATGCTTCAGTAACTTTTAAGTTGCCATAAATCTCTCGCAGTTTATCATTACTTATTACAAGTAAAGTATCCACACTTTGTTTTAATGCTTCTAATCCTGCGTCAGCTTGCAATTTGCGTTTTTTACCTTCGAAACCAAATGGAATAGTAACAATACCAACAGTTAATATTCCCATTTCTTTAGCAACTTTAGCTATTACCGGAGCTGCACCGGTTCCTGTTCCGCCGCCTAAACCTGCAGTAATAAATACCATTTCGGTATTATTTGCTAAAAGAATTTTTATCTCTTCGATGCTTTCGATTGCGGCATTTTTACCAACTTCTGGTAAAGACCCTGCACCGCGCCCTTTGGTAAGGCTTGCACCTAAAACTATTTTTAATGGAACAGGACTTATATCCAATGATTGCTGATCGGTATTGCAGACAATAAAATCAACACCTTTAATACCTTGTTTGTACATGTGATTGACAGCATTACTTCCGCCGCCTCCAACTCCGATTACTTTTATAATTGCTGAATTGTCCTGAGTTAAATCAAATTTCATCATTTTACTTTTTTGTTAATAAAGGTTGGTATTATTGAGTTTTGCAGATAGTCTGTTCTTTCGAAGCATAAAATTGCTGCTTTTTTTAATGTGTATTTATTGCATTCATTGTTAGTTACTAACTATACGATGTTAATTTCGTTGTTTTATTTATTGATATATGGCCTTATTAACCTTTAGGCAATGTTGTTAAGGATTATTGCTGGCCTGAATCTTCGTCAAAAAAACTTTTTAGTCTGTCAAAAAAACCTGAAGTTTTATCTTTTGAATGTCCTTTAATAGTTGGTGCAGGAGTGGTTGTAATATTCTTCCTGTTTTGTTTGTCAAGCTTTTCTAATTCTTTCATAATAAGGCCTACAGAAGTAGCGTACATTGGACTTGTAATATCTTCGTTGCTTTTAGCCAAATGCTCATTCGGATAACCAATACGTGAATCCATTCCGGTAATGTATTCTACCAATTGTGTAACATGTTTCAACTGCGCTCCTCCGCCGGTAATAACAATACCAGCAATTAATTTTTTCTCGTAACCTGAATTTTTAATTTCATAATAAACATGTTCCACAATTTCTTCCATACGCGCCTGAATAATTGCAGACAAATTTCTTACTGAAATTTCTTTGTGCGGACGGCCTCTTAAACCTGGGATAGAAACAATTTCATTTTCCTGATTTTCACTTGCAAGTGCTGAACCAAATTTTATTTTTAATAATTCGGCCTGGCTTTTTATAATGGTGCAGCCCTCTTTAATATCTTCTGTAATTACGTTTCCGCCGAAAGGAATAACAGCAGTATGACGAATAATCCCATCCTGAAAAATTGCTACATCTGTTGTGCCTCCTCCAATATCAACCAAAACAACGCCTGCTTCTATTTCTTCATCACTCAATACGGCATCAGCAGATGCGAGCGGTTCAATAGTTAATTCAGAAACTTCTAATTTAGCTTTCTCAACACATTTATAAATATTGCGGGCAGCAGCCATTTGTCCGGTGATGATATGAAAATTAGCTTCTAATCTAATGCCGGACATGCCTATAGGATTTTTAATCCCTTGTTCGCTGTCAATAATATATTCTTGCGGCAGCACATGAATAATTTGTTCGCCTGGCTGCATTACTAATCTAAACATGTCTTCAATTAATGAGTCAATATCTTTTTGCGATATTTCTTCCTCCGCACTAGAGCGGGTTTTAATGCCGCGGTGCTGAACACTTTTTATATGCTGGCCTGCAATACCAACATTCACAGTTTTAATATCAACCCCTGATTTAGCCTCCGCTTCAGCAACAGCCGTTTTAATAGCTTCAACTGTTTTGTCAATATTTTGAACTACCCCGCGTGCAACTCCGAATGATTCAGATTTGCCCATACCAAGTATTTCAATTTTACCGAACTCGTTTCTGCGGCCAACAATTGCTACAATTTTTGTTGTTCCGATATCCAAGCCTACTGCAATTTCTGATGGTTCCATTGTGTTATATTTATTGACCTCAAACCTTATCTTCAGAGAAGAAAGGCTTTTAGATTATTTAATTTGGTTTATTTATCTGCGTTGATTTTACTATTTCCTTCTTTGTACACACTATTTGATTCTTGAATTTTAGATTGATAATTGAATATTTATCCCACCAACCAGTTGTGTTCAGCCCTTGCTGATAAAAAGTCAAAAGTTTTTTAAATTTTTCATCCATTGCAGCCGTATCCCCGAAAATTATTTTTTGATTACCAGCCATAGGTACAATTTCCATATCCTTTTCGTCATTAATATATATTTGCTGTACCTGCGCTTTCCAAAATTCATCAGCATTAATGTATGATGCCATAGCAAATAATTCATCAAGCATTGTGTTTTTCTTTGCCTCATCGCTTTTTGCTATATCAGCAATAGAATGAGTGTAATTTTTTGCGTAAGACTCTGAAATATTTCCATTTGCAACCAATACGCTGGCGGTAAATTTATCTGAAAGCGGCATCAATTTACCTGCATCATCCATGTAATAGCTATCCCCATTAATGTTAATGATTCTAAGCAAAGGTCTGCGCTGCTGCACTTCCACTTTTAATCTTCCATCAATAGTTATGTACACTTCAGCATTAGCGATATCAGCGTGACTGTTAAGGGCTTGTTTTATTGCGGGTATATTAACGGTTGATTTAGGCTGGTTAATAATTGAATCCCCTCTATCCTTAATCAATTTTGCAATGTCCATTTTATTTAAAAAATACAAATCATCATCCTGGTTAACCTTTATATCAAGACTTTTGCAAAGCAATGAATCTTGTTCTTTATTAACAAAACCCATACTCACAAGTAAGCCGATAATGATTACAGACCAAAGTGTAATGAATGCTATTTTTTTTAATTTTTTCAATTGTCGTTTTTTTTCTCTTTGAAACCCCTTTATCTCTGTGTGCTCTGTGTTAAAAAATTCAGCACTGAGTTTTTTAGTTTACAGAGTTTTACATAGATATAATTTCGTTAATGCATTTTTCAATGGCTCTACAAACGTATCAATATCGCCTGCGCCGAGCGTTAACAATACATCCAATTTGCGTTTACTGACTTCTTTAACCAAATCATTTTTCTGGCAGATAATTTTATTTGATGATTTCATTTTGTCCAGCAGCATTTTTGAATTCACCCCTTCTATTGGCTGTTCACGTGCCGGGTAAATTTCCATTAATATGCATTCATCCAATAAATCAAGACTTTTAGCAAAATCATCTGAAAAATCTCTGGTACGGCTGTATAAATGAGGCTGAAAAATTCCTGTAATTTTTTTTCCGGGATACATTTCTTTTGCAGAATTAATGCAGGCTTTCAATTCTTCCGGATGATGAGCATAATCATCTATATATACCAATTTATCTGTTTTTATTTGGTAATCAAAACGTCTTTTCACACCGCGGAATGTTTTCAATGCTTCACGAATAGTTATTTCAGAAATATTCATAATGCACGCAGCTGCAATCGCAGCGATGGAATTTTCGACATTATGCAGGCCCGGCAGACCAAGGCTCATATTTTTAAATACCCCAGACGGTGTAGCAACTTCATAATGATATGCGGCATTTTCAATTTTAATGTTTTGTGCAAAATAGTCCGCTGTTGTATCACTTACTGAATAAGTTACTGCATTCTTTCCTGAAGCGATATTATTTACAATGCTTTTCTTCAAAATCAACTTTGATTTTACCTGGCTTGCAAACAAAGAATACGATTCCTCCATATATTTTTTGTCACCATAAATATCAAGGTGATCTGCATCTACAGAAGTAATTACAGCTATTTCAGGATGAAGAGTTAAAAATGAACGGTCGTATTCATCCGCTTCTACAACAGTAATATTTGAGCTTTTAGATGATGCGTCTCCGTTCACAGCATGTTTAAGATCTGTGATTTTTAAATTTTTACTTAATAATAAATTAGTACCATAATTTTGAGTGATGCCGCCTAAAAATGCTGATGGATCTAAATCAGCACATTTTAAAATATGCGCTATTAACGATGATGTTGTTGTTTTTCCATGCGTTCCTGCAACGCCTATTGTATATGAGGTTTCAGTAATCATCCCCAATACTTGCGCTCTTTTTTTAATGTTGAAATTGTTTTCAGTAAAATAATTCAACTCCTTGTGATCTTTTGGTATTGCCGGAGTGTATACAATTAATATTTGAGATTTGAGATTAGGTTTTTGAGATTTGAAGTTTTCTGAAATCAAATTTAAATTGTCTTCAAAATGAATTTCAATTCCTTCTGAAATCAATTGATCAGTCAGTTTTGTTGGGGTTTTGTCATAACCGCTCACACTCTTGCCCATTGTATTGAAGTAGCGTGCTAGGGCACTCATTCCAATGCCTCCAATTCCTAAAAAATATATATATTGTATTTTATTTAATTCCATTTGTACATTAGAATTCCTCACCTATAAGGATGAGGATCTGTTTACACTTTTATTCTTTTTCCAGTTTTATCAATTTCTAAATCCAGATATCATTTCTGCTTTTTATATATCAAACTCAGAACTTCATTTGCTATTACATTTGCTGAATCATGGAATGCTAATCTGGAAATGTTTTCCGACAATTTATTACATTTACCAGCGTCATTTATTAACATTAAGGTTTCATTACATAGTTTTTCCCGAGCTTCACTATCTTTAATTATAAGTGCGGCGTTATTATTTACTAATGCCATGGCATTTTTTGTTTGATGATCTTCAGCAACGTTTGGCGATGGAATCAGAATACAAGGTTTATTTACTAAACATAATTCCGATACCGAACTTGCCCCTGCGCGGGAAATTATTAAGTCCGCTACAGCATATGCATAATCCATCTTTTGAATAAATTCAAATGCTTTAATTCCTTTGCCTTCGTATTCAGCTACTGCCTGTTTTGCTGTTTCATAATATCCTTTACCGGTTTGCCATATTAGCTGAATATTATTTTTTTCAAATACTGCCAAACATTTTTGAATACTTTCATTAATAGTTCTGGCGCCTAAACT
>CAISYK010000607.1 GCA_903889605.1 uncultured Bacteroidota bacterium | reverse complement strand
GACCATCCCAATCTCACTTTTTGATAGGAGACAAAGCGTTAAAATGATTTTAAATGAAAAAGCTAAAAGAAATTATTTATACAAATATATTTCTTCCTTTACATAGGGCATGGGCTGGTATTTTGATCCTTTCCCTGACATTTGGAACTGGGTGGGGCGGAACTTTGAATTCACAGATTACCGTAAGCAATACTGCATCAGGCCTTGTTAAAGGGAAAGAAAAATTTACGACACACCCTTTTGAAAACAAAGTATTCATTGAAGAGTTGGGGCAGTTTAAAAAGAGTTTAGAAGAGAATAAAATATCCTTCACAGGAACTATTTTGTTTGCGGTAAATAACCCGGAATTCAAGGCATATTTTACAACTACTGGTATTAATTTTTTGTTTTCTAAAACAGAAAAATTACATGAGGGGAAAGATCAAGCCCATGAAAATGATGAGCCTGTAACGAAATGGGAAACAGTAAATATGAAATGGGAAAACCCGAGCCCTTCGATGCATTTATCGGCGAAGGAAAAAGCGAAAAGTTACTTTACTTATGGAAGGTATGGAGACAATAGTCAATATGACCATGTTTCGGCTTACAAAAAACTCTGCTATTCAAATATTTATGAAGGTGTAGATGCTGAATTTGAGCTTCCTGAAAAAGGCGGTATCAAGTATCAGTTTATTGTTCATGCAGGATTTAATTTTCCTGACATAGCCTATCGAATAGATGGCTGCAGGAATCTGTTCCTTGATGAAAAAGGCGACCTGCATATAGAATCTTCAATAGGCAATCTTATAGACAAAGCCCCGGCTGCTTTTACAAAAAGTATGAACATTCCGGCAAATTATAGTATAACAGGAAATTTGATTAAAATTATTGCTGAAAATAAAGACCTTTCTCTTACGGAAGACATGATAATTGACCCCTGGATTACCAACCCGGCACTGCCGGTTTTAAATAATGCTTACGATTTACAGGAAGACTCTTATGGTAACGTTTATATTAATGGTGGTGATGATAATAATTACGAGGTTCAGAAATATAATTCTTCCGGAGTTTTGCAATGGACTCACCCCTATAATTGCGTCTATTACGGTGATATTGCTGTAGGCAATTCCGGCAGCGTTTATTTGGCTGAAGGAATTTTACCTGCCAGAGTAGTAAAGCTTACCTCTGCAGGCGCTCCCATATATGCAATTACAGAGGGTGCTGAAAACTGGAGGCTAAGCTTCAACGGGTCAAAAACGATACTGGCAATGGGCGGGAACTTTTCACCTAACAGCCTTACAAAGATTGACACGGCAACTGGCGCAATGGTCAATATGGTTAGCTACCCATCGGATACATGGTCCATAGCAACCGATTGCAACGGGGATATTTACTCCCTTCACCACGGAGCCTCTCCATGCATGCTGCGAAAGACAAATGCTGATTTTACACCTGCATTATCCTTAGTCACTTCACCAGGATTTTGCATATCCGGATATAATAATGTGCATAGTTATGCTACCGGCTTTAATGCGCTTTCAATAAGCGGACCTTATTTGTATATATATGACGGGCTTCAATTACGCAGATTTCTTAAAAGCACTCTCGCTTTTGTTAACAGTGTTGCTGTCCCTAATGGTGCGATAAACGACTGCAGCGGCGTTGCTTTTGATTATTGCGGAAACATTTATGTCGGCACTATGACTACTGTAGAGAAGTTCGATATGCAGCTAAACCCGCTTACTTCAATCCCTGCTCCTAATATAGTTTACGATATTTTACTTGCACTCAACGGGGATCTTTTAGTCTGCGGGAAAAACTTTGTTTCTAATTTTGGCCCTACCTGTCCTTATCCGCCTCTGCTGACCTCTACAGCCACTTCAACAAATGTTTCATGTAATCCTGGAACTGCAACCATTATGGCCCTGGGAGGAACAATTCCATACAGTTACATATGGCAGCCTGGAGGGCAAACAACAGTTACCGCAACTGGTCTGACACCCGGCACTTATACTTATTTAGTAAACGATGCGTTTTGCCAATCAAAGCAGGATAGTGTTGTCGTAATTCAAACATCGCCCCTGCAGCTTTCGCTGGGAGTTGTGAATAACGAAAGCTGTGTGAACAGCCTTAATGGATCAGCAACAGTAAGCGCGGCCGGGGGAACCGGACCTTATTCCTTCTCCTGGAACACAAGCCCAGTGCAGACAGGCGCTTCAGCAACGGGGCTGCCTGCAGGTAATTATATCGCCGCGGTAACGGATGCTGACCTTTGTACAGATACCGTTCATGTTACCATCAATACCAACCCAAACCCTTTTGCTGCTTTCAGTAACACAACAGTTTGTAATACAAACAGCACCCAATTCACAGACAACTCAACTACCAGCTCCGGAACCATCAGCACAAGGAGCTGGAATTTCGGAGACGGAAGTCTTTTAAACACCCTTCATAACCCTCCTTATACATATCTTAATGCGGGTAATTTCAATGTTGCTTTAATTGTAATCAACAGCGCCGGTTGTGCCGATACGATCATAAAGCCAATTCAGGTTTATTTTAATCCATCAGCAGTATTCAGCCATAGTAATGTTTGCTTTAGTGATTCTATGCATTTTGTAAATACATCTTCTGTAGATAATTCAACCTCAATTGCCGGTTATTTGTGGAAATTCGGCGATGGAAGCCCGGCAAGTAATTTAACAAATCCGGCTCATAAATATGCCGTTCCCGGAACATATACTGTAACATTAATTCCCACCGCACTTAATGGCTGTAAGGATACTGCAGCTTTAACAGTAAACGCTTTCGATCCGCCAGCTTCAGCTTTCTATTTCAATGCAATTTGTTTATACGATTCGGCACACTTTATTAATACTTCAGCCAGCCCCTCTATGGGTACTACAGCAAGCTGGTCATGGAGCTTTGGTGATGGTGCTGCTTTAAACACAACCGTTTGGAGTCCAAGCCATATTTTTGCCGCTTCAGGAAACTACCTGGTCACTTTGATAACCAGTTCTTCTAATCTCGGCTGTCCGGATACCATGCAGACCTCGATTATAGTGCCTCCTACTCCAGTCGCCAACTTTACATTTACCAATGTATGTTTAAACCAAGCTATGAATTTCATAAATTCATCAACCATTGCATCGGGAAGCATGGCAGGCAGAATATGGAATTTTGGTGACGGAACACCCTTAGATACCGCGTCATCGCCTTCACATATATACATGGCCCCAGGTACATATAATGTTACTTTAATTGTCACTACCGACAAAGGCTGTAAAGACACGATTACAAAAAGTGTGATTGTGCATCCCCGCCCAAGCGTTTATTTTAACGTTTTGGACGTATGCGACAGGAATACTGCCTTTTTCAGTAATTTTACAACTATCCTTCCAACCGATACAATAAATCACCTTACGTGGAATTTAGGTGACGGCAGCCCGCTTTCCAGTAATTTTAATGTAACTCATATATATAATATTGCCGGCTATTATACAGTAAAATTGTGGGTTGTTTCTAATTTCGGCTGTACTGATTCCATTACCAAAACAGCGATAGTTCACCCCAACCCGATTTCTAATTTCAGCAACACAAGTGTTTGTCAATCAGCACCCACAATTTTTTCAGACAGCTGCACAACTGCTTTGGGAAGCATAAGCACATGGTCATGGAATTTTGGTGACGGAAGCGCACTGAACGGCAGCGCAAACCCTTCTCACCTTTATGCAAGTGCAGGAATTAAGACTGTTACTTTAATTGTGAAGAATAGTTTTGGCTGTAAGGATACTTCTGTAAAATCAGTCCAGATTTATTATAATCCTGTTGCCGGTTTCAGGCATAATAATGTATGCTTTGGCGATACTATGCATTTTACCGACACTTCTGCTGTTAACAATTCTACATCAATCGGCACTTATTTTTGGGCTTTCGGCGATGGAAGCCCTACAAGTAATGTGCAGAACCCAGCACATTATTATTCCAATGCAGGTGTTTATACAGTCACATTAGTTACAACGACTATTGACGGCTGTTCCAATGCTGCCAGTATTCCCGTAAAAACTTTTGATGCACCAGTTTCTGATTTTACCTTCAGCAATACTTGTTTGAATAATTCTGCAGTATTTACAAATACCTCCATAAGCCCGACAATGGGAACTACAGCGAGCTGGTCATGGGATTTCGGCGATGGCTCTGCTTTAAACACTACAGCATGGAGCCTAAGCCACTTGTATGCTGCGCCAGGAAATTATCAGTTTACTTTGATAACTCATTCATCCAATCTCGGCTGTCCGGATACATTGAAAGATTCTATTACAGTGTTTCCCATGCCTATTGCCAATTATAGTTCAGCAGATATGTGTTTAAATCAAATCATGAATTTCAATGATCTATCAATAGTTTCGAGCGGAATTATTGCCGGCAGGCTGTGGAATTTTGGTGACGGCACATTGCCAAATGCAAATCCCAATCCAAACCACCAATTTGCTTCCCCCGGAACATATCCCGTTTCTTTGATTGCAACAACCGATAATAGCTGTAAAGACACGATGACAAAGAGTGTGATTGTACACCCTTTGCCTGCTGTGCAGTTCAGCGCAGCAAATGTTTGTGAAGGAAGCATTGTTCAATTTAATGATTTATCAAACATTTCCGCCGGTGATACACTGCATTCCTGGGCGTGGGATTTTGATGACGGCAGTCCTGTTGCTGTCAATCAAAACACCTCTCATTTATATTCTTCTAACGGTTCGTATACGGTTCAATTATTAGTTGTTTCAAATTTCGGCTGCATGGATTCTATAAGTAAAATAAGTATTATTAACCCTAATCCTATTGTGTATTTTACGGCCATTGATACAGCAGGATGCGAACCTTTGTGTGTGAACTTTCAAAATTTATCTTCAATATCAACAGGGAATAATGCTTCCAGAATATGGGATTTCGGCGATGGCAGTCCGGCAAGTAGTTTACTGAATGCAAATCACTGTTATAATAATGATTCGGTATTTTTGCCTAATTATTTCACCGTCACTTTAAGCGTCACATCCGACAGTGGCTGCGTGAGCGTATTATCTAAAAACAATTTTATAACAGTGTTTCCTAATCCTAATACGAGTTTCTCCGTTCAGCCCCAAACAACAACTATTGTCGACCCTGTTATTTCCTTAACAGATTTAACTGTCGGAGCAGATTTTTGGAATTGGAATTTCGGGGATAGCGATACTTCTTCAGCTTTTAATCCATTGCCCCACCTATATGCAGATACAGGGACTTACACAATAACTCTGATTACATCAACTTTATACAACTGCATAGATACCATGCATCAAACGATAAGTATTGAACCTGACTTTTTATTTTATATTCCCAGCGCTTTTACACCTAATGATGACGGCATAAACGATAGTTTTTCAGGCAAAGGTATTTTTATAATTAAATATGAAATGACGATATTTGACCGCTGGGGAAATTTGATTTTCTTTTCTGATGATATTAATAAACCTTGGGATGGGAAAGCAAACCATGATACTAAAACTGCACAAGCAGATTTATATATTTATTCGTTTAAAGTTACTGATATTAACCTAAGAAAACACAATTACAAGGGAACTGTAACATTGGTAAAATAGAAGCCCCTCCTTGCCTCCCCGAAGGGGATGAGATGAAACGTCAAAAACAATAAATGATAATGATAAATTTATTGAGCTGGTTCCAAATACTATGAATACGGAAAGATAAAATGAAGCAATTTTTATATAAAAAACTTATATTAATTACTGTTTTTACAACAGTCTTATTGGGAAATGTGCAGTCGCAAATATTTCCAAACCCGGCAACGCTCTCTACCGGCCAAGGAGCACCCGGCACTTTTGATCCTATTTGGGTTATTTCCCCATGGTATTCAAGCAGCCCTCCAAACCCAATTGGGCTAACCTATAATGCCGCGCTGATTAATAATAATTGTGCTCCGGGCGCATGGGTTAACCCCGCCGCTTTACCTCCTCCGGTAAATAATGGGAACTGGATAGTCGGCTCTGATAACACTCCATGTACAGGCAACGTTGGATACCGTTATTATAGATTAACAATCGATTTGCCGGCAGACTGCAACGGCAACAGTGTTACTACTGCAGGAAACTATAATCTATATTTTTCTGGTTATGTGGACAATGGCATTTCAAACATTTTTATAAATGGCAACAGTACAGGTATAAGCGGCGGGGGTTTTTCTGCAGGCACAGGGCTGAACATAACTTTGATTGGTCCGTGGGTAGCCGGAATAAATTATATTGATGTGTTAGTATACAATGGAGGCGGGCCGTATGGTTTATTATTAGTTGCAAATTCTGCCGCCAGTTCAATTGCTGATGGTGATGGCGACGGCATTCCTGATATAAATGACCAATGCCCTTGTCTGCCTGGCTCCTTGGTTAATGGTTGTCCTGCGGCTATCGTTGGAAATACCATTATTTGTAAAGGCGAAAGCACTACACTTACTTCCACAGGCAGCGGAACATATTTATGGAATACAGGCTCCACAAATGCATCTATCACAGTAAGCCCCTCATTAACAACAGCCTGCAGTGTAATTGTCACAACGTCGAGCGGATATAAAGATTCTGCAGCCATTAATATAACAGTAAACCAACTGCCATTAATTTCAATAACAGGCGACACATTGCTTTGTCCCGGCGAAAGCACCACTCTTACTGCAGCAGGAGGCGGAAGCTACGCCTGGAATACAGGATCCGCTAATGCATCCATTACAATATCGCCGAATTCAACAACCATTTACAAAGTAGTTGTTACAAATGGCAGCGGTTGTAAAGATTCTATAAGTCAAACCGTTACAGTATTTCCTAAACCAAATGCGGATTTTACATTCACAAATCAATGTGATGGAGCTGCCGTGCCTTTTAATAGTACATCTACGATAAGTAATCCCGGTACTATAGCAAGCTGGAATTGGGATTTCGGAGATAACACTTCAGCAAGCGCAAGCAGCACAACACACTTATACAGCAATCCAGGACTTTACAATGTAAAACTAATAATCAACAGCAGCTCCTTTTGCTCAGATACAATTATTAAGCAGGATTCTGTTTTCAACAATCCCATTGCAGGATTTACCATCAGCGACATTTGTTTGGGAGATACTATGCATTTTACAAATACATCTTCAGTAAATCTGCCTGCCGTTATTTCAAGCTATTTGTGGACTTTCGATGACGGGGGGGCAACCAGCAATATAATACATACGGCACATTATTATGTAAATGCAGGAACTTATAATGTCGTATTATTAACAACAACTGCTGATAACTGTTCAAATTCATTTACAATCCCGGCAAAGGCTTTTGATGCACCTGCCAGTGCATTCTTATTCAGCAATACATGTTTATATGATTCCGCCAAATTTACTAATACGACCCTTAATCCTATAATGGGCAGTACGGGAACTTGGCAATGGGATTTTGGTGACGGAACCCCTTTGAATACAACATCATGGAGTCTTAATCATCTTTATGCATCTCCAGGAAATTATCAGATTACTTTGATTACTCATTCATCCAACCTTGGCTGCCCTGACACGTTCCATGACTCAATATCAGTGTTTCCTATGCCTTTGGCAGATTTCAGCTTTAACGATGTATGTTTAAATCATGCGATGAATTTTAATGATTTGTCAACGGTTTCAGGCGGCGGTATTGCCGGCAGGTCATGGAATTTTGATGATGGAACTCCATTATCCGCTCTTCAAAATCCAAATCATACTTATTTAAATTCAGGAACCTTCAGCGTTTCTATAATCTCAACTACTACACATGGCTGTCAGGACACAACAGCAAAAGACGTTACCGTGCATCCATTGCCTGCAGCCCATTTCAGTGCATCAAATGTTTGTGATGGAAACGCGGTGCAGTTTAATGATTTTTCAAGTATACCAGCATCCGATACAATACAATCATGGACCTGGAGTTTTGGTGACGGCGGCCCGGTTATCAGTAATCAAAACACAACTCATTTATATGCTTCCATTGGTTCATATACGGCACAAATTATGATCGTTTCCAATTTTGGATGCCTGGATTCAATTACTAACACAATTGTTGTTAATCCAAATCCAGTCGTGCATTTCACAGCAAGCGATACTGCTGGCTGTGAACCGCTGTGTATTAATTTTCAAAACATGTCATCTGTTGCATCGGGCACAAATACAGCCTGGCAGTGGAATTTGGGCAATGGAATACCAATAAATAATTCACAGAATCCAAATCATTGTTACTTCAATGATTCAATACATTCACCGGTTTTTTTCAACGTAACTTTAACAGTTGCTTCTGATAGCGGCTGTGTAAGCTCTCTATCAAAAAATAATTATATTACAGTATACCCAAATCCGATTGCGGGCTTTTCAGTACAGCCTGAAACAGCCTCTATCACAGAACCTGTTATTTCACTTACAGATTTATCTGCAGGTGCAGATTATTGGAATTGGAATTTTGGCGACATGGATTCTTCTATTTTAAATAATCCACAGCCTCATACCTATGCCGATACCGGCACCTACACAATAACTTTAATTGTTTCCACTCAATACAATTGTATTGATACAGTTCACAAAAATATAAGTATTGAGCCTGATTTTTTATTTTATATCCCAAATGCGTTTACGCCTGACGGCGACGGAATAAATGACAGCTTTACCGGCAAAGGTATTTTTATCAAGGAATTTGAAATGTCTATTTTTGACCGCTGGGGTAATCTCTTATACAGAACTAACGAAATTGATAAACCATGGGATGGTAAAGTAAATCACGGAAATGAAATTGCACAAACAGATGTTTATGTTTATTCAATTAAAGTTACTGATTTTAAAAAGAGAAAACATAATTATAAAGGGGCGGTAACATTGGTTCGATAAAGCCGACGCTAGAGATAAATACATCGTTTTCAATAGTTTACCACATCTTAAGTGAATTTAAGGAAGGCATCAATGTTCTTTTTAGATATACTAAAAATATTAGAAAATTTGATTCTTAATTTCTTAATTTAGCCAATCCTATATAATTTTCTCCGCTATGTCTATTTTCAAAACCAAAATAAATCAAAACTCTGAATCCTTCCGCAGGAACTATTTTCTAATGAAAGAAAAAGTCCGCGAATTGGAACAAATAATGCAGAAAAGTTTATTTCAGGGAGAAGAAAAATATCTTGATAGAAACAAAAAGTCAGGAAAGTTAACAGCTCGGGAACGCATAGAACTTTTATTGGATCAGGATTCACCGTTTTTAGAGCTTCTTCCTTTGGCAGGATTAGGCGGTGACGGTTTTGCTGTTGGAGGCACGCTTACCGCAGGAATAGGAATTATTAGCTGCAGATTATGTATAATTACTGCCAATGTCGGAACTATTAAAGGCGGATCAATTGATTATACCACTCTTCAAAAGAATCTCCGCATCAGCGAAATTGCATTAGAAAACGGACTTCCGGTAATAAATTTGGTTGAGTCAGCAGGAGCAAACCTGCCGGATCAGGCGAAAATATTCAATTATGGCGGTACCGCTTTCAGAGAAATAACCCGCAGATCAAAAAAAGGACTCCCTACTATTTCCGTTGTCTTTGGAAATAGTACTGCAGGAGGTGCTTATATCCCAGGTATGTCGGATTATGTTATTATGGTGAAGAATCAGGCAAAAGTATTTTTGGCCGGGCCGCCTTTAGTGAAAATGGCTACAAATGAGGTGGTAGATGATGAAGCGCTTGGAGGAGCAGATATGCATAGCCGTATTTCGGGAGTTTCGGATTATATAGCTAATGATGAACTGGATGGAATTAGAATCGCAAGAGAAATAATGGAAAACCTCCCCAGCCCTTCGAAAAGAACTGAGAATCAACTTCCAAGCCAGGCCGAATTCTTAGAAGGAAGCAGCTCCTTTCAATCTGGTAGATCCGCAATAGCTTCCCCCTTATATAATTCCGAAGAAATTTTGGGGGTTGTTTCTGCTGATGTGCGTATCCCTTTCGACTCCCGCGAATTGATCGCCAGAATTTCTGATGGCTCAGAATTTTCTGAATTCAAACCTAATTATGGGAGTACATTAATAACCGGTTATGCAGCTATAAATGGTTACCGAATTGGTATTATCGCAAATAACGGGGTTCTTTTTTCCGAGGCGGCAAACAAAGGAACACAGTTCATTCAGCTTTGTAATCAAAACAATACACCTCTTTTGTTTTTGCAGAATATTACCGGATTTATGGTAGGTAAAAAATATGAAGAAGAAGGGATAATAAAACACGGGGCCAATATGATAAATGCAGTGTCCAACAGCACTGTTCCGGCAATAACAATAATCACGGGAGCTTCCTATGGTGCAGGTAATTATGCAATGTGCGGAAGAGCTTTCAAACCAAGGTTCTTGTTTTCATATCCCAATTCAAAAATTGCAGTAATGGGGCCGGATCAACTGGCGGGTGTAATGGAAATTATTCAGCGCGATGCAGCTCAAAAAGCAGGAATTGATTATGATGAAGACAAGGGCGCATATATTAAACAAAAAATTACATCTGAAGCCGACAAACAATCCAATGCGTATTTTGCTACTGGTCAGCTGTGGGATGACGGAGTGATAGACCCAAGGCAAACGCGGAACTACCTGAAACTATGCCTCGAAGTTATTCATAATACCGATTTTAAAGGGACGGACGGGTACGGCGTTTTTAGGATGTAAGAAGCCCCTCCCAGCCTCCCCAAAGGGGAGGAGTTTATTTATGAGAAATAAAAGAGTATTAAATAATGAAAGAAAAAAAAGGTTTTGCAAGCACCTATCCCCTTCAGGGAGAGATAAAGAGAGAGGCCTCCATTCGTAAAATACTTATCGCCAACCGCGGGGAAATTGCAGTAAGAGTAATGAAAACCTGCCGTGAAATGGGTATTGCTTCTGTGGCCGTATATTCGGATGCCGACAAAGATGCGTTATTTGTTAAATCAGCGGATGAGGCTGTTGCCATTGGAGGTTTGCAGGCGTCAGAATCGTATCTTGACCAGGAAAAAATAATTAATGCCGCAAAAATATCAGGAGCTGATGCCATTCATCCCGGGTATGGTTTTCTTTCAGAAAATGCATCTTTTGTTAAAAAATGTGCTGACGCAGGTTTAATATTCATAGGCCCCTCTCCTGAAGCAGTAGAGGCTATGGGCTCAAAAAGCCGGTCAAAAGAAATAATGCAGAAAGCTGGCATCCCAACCATTCCAGGCTATAACGGCCAGGACCAGTCTGTAGAAATATTTATAAATGAATCCGAAAAAATCGGTTTCCCTATACTTATTAAAGCTGCTGCAGGCGGCGGAGGGAAAGGGATGCGCATAGTATACGATAAGCAAGAAATACCGACAGCTATTGAGGCTGCCAAAAGGGAGGCTCTCAGCAGTTTTGGAGACAATACTTTATTAATCGAAAAATATTTTGAATCTGCCAAGCACATTGAATTCCAGATATTCGGAGACCACCATGGCCAATATACCCACTTTTTCGAAAGAGAATGTTCGGTGCAAAGAAGATATCAAAAAATTATTGAAGAAAGCCCCTCCCCTTCTTTGACATCGGAATTAAGAGAAAAAATGGGCAAAATAGCTGTTGCCGCTGCTCAATCTATTAATTATACCAATGCAGGAACGGTAGAATTTATTTTAGATCCTGAAAATAATTTCTACTTTTTAGAAGTGAATGCAAGGCTGCAGGTTGAACACCCTGTTACTGAAGAAACTACAGGGCTTGATTTAGTCAGGCTTCAAATTGAAACAGCCAAGGGAATGCCCTTAATGGTTAACTCTCAAAATACCTGTCAGCAGGGACATGCAATTGAGTGCCGCATATATACTGAAGATGCTGAAAATAATTTTTTCCCTGCCACGGGAACTATATTAATCTGGAATGAACCGGATTTGAATGGAATTCGTTATGACAGCGGAGTTTCTACAGGTTCAAAAGTTGATATTTACTATGACCCAATGATTGCAAAGATCATTGCTAAAGGAACAAGCCGCGAAGAAGCTATTCAGAAAATGCAGCATGCCCTAGGCAAATTTGTAATTTTAGGCATAACAACAAATAAAAATTTCCTGCTTGAAATCCTTAAACATCCTTCATTTATTGACGGAACATTTGATACCCATTTAATAAATAAAAAATTTAAAAACTACAATGACTCTAAAAAAACAGATACATCAATAATTAATGAAACAGCAATCATTGCAATGCTCTCGGAATGGAACGAGAGAAACAGCCTCCGGAACTTTAAACATCTGCCCAATGGATGGCGTAACAACTTTTTTCAAAAAAACTGCAGCACTTTCTTAATAGGCGAAAACGAAATTAAAGTTGAATATCGTTATAAAAACAATAATTGTTTTGACATAAATATTGGAGAGAAAAATTTTGAGACCGAGCTTGTTTCATGCGAAAATAACAGTTTAACATGTATTATTAACAAGTGCAGGAAAACATTTGTTACCGCAAAATTAAAAGACGAATTATTTATTCACCATCCTGAGGCAGGAAGCTTTAAAATAAATATCACTCCCAGGTTTTCAAATGCTCTATCAGATGAAAAATCAGGAGGCTATAAAGCGCCGATGCCCGGCGAAATTGTAAAACTATTAGTTAAAACCGGTGATAAGGTAATATCCGGAAAAGGATTAGTTATTATAAGTTCTATGAAGATGGAAACGACTATTGAGGCTCATTCCGACGGCATAGTTGAAGAAATATTCATCATCGAAAAATCATTTGTGGAAGCAAATACTGTTCTGCTGAAAATTTCGGGTAAGGAAAATTAATTTTTTATTTAAATCAACCATCATGATATACACTGAAAAAGAAACAATTTCATTCAAAAATCAAACTTTTGCGCATTTGATTGTTGAAGAAAAAGATCATCTTTTAACTATTACTCTTAACCGCCCTGAAAAGAAGAATGCAATGAATCCTGTAATTATCAAGGAGCTTGCCTATTCTTTGGCCTATGCGCGCCACAATTTGAATGTATGGGCTGTGGTTATCGCTGCTGCAGGTGACGTGTTTTGTGCAGGCGCAGATTTAAAAGCTT
>CAISYK010000606.1 GCA_903889605.1 uncultured Bacteroidota bacterium | reverse complement strand
TTTCTTTTTTATCGAATTTGCCGACACTGGTTTTTGGTATTTCTTTTAATATCACCATTTTATCAGGTAACTGATACTTTGCGAATTCAGCCGACAGAAAATCCCGCAGTTCTTCGATTGTTAAAGACTGCTCATCCGCCAATACAACGCACGCTAAAGGGCGTTCAAGCCATTTTTTATCGGGTATTGCAATTACAGCAGCTTCTTTTACTTTAGGATTAGCTATTATTGCTGTTTCCAGAGCCATACTTGAAATCCATTCACCACCGCTTTTTATAAGATCTTTCAGGCGGTCGGTAATTTTCATATACCCATACTTATCAATGGTGCCTACATCACCAGTTTTAAACCAGCCGTCTTTTGAAAAATGCGTGTCGTTATCTTTTAGTTTATAATAACTTTCAATTACCCAGGCACCTCTGATTTCAAATTCACCAACAGCTGATCCATCTCTAGCAGCAATGCTTCCATCTTCTTTAACACTCCGCAATTCGATACCGGGCACCTCAATGCCCTGCTTGGATCGTATTTTTATTTGATCTTCATACGGCATATTATCATGAATAGGCTGTAATCTTGCGAAAGTGCATATTGGTGATGTTTCTGTCATGCCCCATACCTGTAATCCTTTCAATCCAAAATCTTTTTCGAAAGCCTTAATTAAGCTAGGCGCTAATGCAGAACCTCCTGCAATAAATTCCCTCAAAGGGAGTTTTTCTGCAGGTGGATTTTTCTTTAAGGCATCATAAACACCAGTCCAGATGGTAGGAACACCATTTGCAAAAGTTACTTTTTCCCTCTGCATGATATCAATAAGCGCAGCAGGCTTAAGGTGCTGACTAGGTAATACTATTTTTGCTCCAGCAAGTATACAGATATAAGGAAAGCCCCATGCCAGAACATGAAACTGAGGCACAATGATCAATACGGTATCACGTGCCGAAATATTTGCAGCATTGGGCGCCATATTGGTTAATGCATGCAGATACGTGGAGCGGTGCGAATATATGGCGCCTTTAGGGTCTCCTGTTGTACCGCTTGTATAACACATAGCGCATGCATCATTTTCATCTGCTTTCACCCATTCAAATTCATCTGATCCGCTAGTTATAAGATCTTCATAAATCAATGCATTGGGTAATGAAGTCTTAAATTCAGCCGGAGCATTCATTAATATATATATAGTTACCCCTGGAGTCCTGCCGGCGGTTTTTTCCAATATATTAGCAAGTGAAGCATCTAAAAAAATTATCTTATCATCAGCATGATTTATAACAAATGCAATTTGATCTGCCGAAAGCCTTACATTTATTGTATGACACACGGCTCCAGCTCCGGGAATTGCATAATACAGCTCCAAATGCTGGTAATGATTCCATGCAAATGTTGCAATCCGGTCTCCCTTTTTTACTCCAAATTTATTTAACAGTACATTGGCGAGTTTCTTCGTTCTTTTATACATATCAGCGTATGTATATTTATGCCAGCTCCCATCAGGCAGTTTCGAAACAATTTCTTTATGCGGAAAAACTCTGTTGCCGTAATCTATAATGGTGTTTGTAGTAAGCGGGTAATCCATCATTTGGCCTTTCATAATATTTTATTTTTTTATGTGTAATATGTATAAGTGAATTTGATAATTATTGAAGTTCAGGAATTATTGTCCCTCAAAAAATATTTAAATTGCTCAATTAACCTTGTTAATCCAAGATTTGCAAAATTAATTTTCATTAGGGCGTTCCCCTTTCATAAAAGAGAAAGGGGCCGGGCTTTCCGCTGCAATCTTTTGCAAGGGCAAAAGGATTTTCGCTGCAATCCCTAACGCAGCATTACTGAATAAACAGCAATTGTGCATCTATATATTTTTTAACGAAGCTTCAGAAAATAATGAAGCACAAGATTACTTTCATTAATCAGGATTAGAAATGATTAATGTTATTTGTCAGTGTGATTGTTGTCATGGTATTAATGCTTAATAATTGCGATTTTTGCAGGAGTTTTGCCGCATCAAGATACAGAAATCAAAACTAATAGTAAGTGATCTGTTCTCATAGTTTTCTTCATCATAGGCGGGAAAAAGGCCCTTTTTATAGAATACTTTTACAAAATACTTTTTAAAATTCTATTGAAAATATTTATTCAATCTAAAATAAATTTTAAAAAATGATTGAACAATGATCTGTAATATATGGGCTGGCTTTTATTGGGGCGCTGATATATATTATTCAGCATGCTTCAAGTTTTTTTGATAGGGAGGTTAGGTTTATTGGAAGCAATTGTATTACCTGCCATACTAATATGTATTTTGCGTGAGTTCTTTTAAATGCGGTAAGCAGCATGGAATTGGCTTATTTTAAAAGCATTTGTATACTCTTTCCAAAAATATTTTTAATTTTTTAATTTTCGGTTAAATTCTTAAAACGTATAGATTTATCAAAGGTGGTTTTATAGTGTTATGCTTTTATCCGATGCCTTTATATACAATTTTATTATTATGGAAATAATAACTAAAAACCTCAAAATCATTTATATATTAATTAGTTTGATTTTTATGACTATGACAATTTCTAATTCTCAAACACTTCAAACAGTTGCGAAAGTTGATTTGAATAAATATTCCGGCAAATGGTATGAAATTGCTTCATATCCGCAGCGGTTTCAAAAAGGCTGTAACTGCACAACTGCTGAATATACTGTAAGCGAAAAAGGATATGTAATAGTTGAGAACCGATGCAGTAGGGACAGTGTAAAAGGAAAACAGTCATACATAAAAGGCAAAGCATTCGTCGAGAAAAATTCAGGCAATGCAAAATTGGAAGTTCAGTTTTTCTGGCCTTTCAAAGGCAAATATTGGATAATTGATTTGGCAGATGATTATAGTTATGCTGTGGTAAGTCATCCGGACAAAAAATATTTATGGATACTTTCAAGAACTCCCAAAATGAATGAATCCATATACAATCAAATATTAGGGAGGCTAAAGTTAAAAGGATTTGATTTGACAAAACTCAAAATTACACCGCAAATTTGATAATTTCCGATCGAGAGACATGGCAATGCAATGATTAAGTAAATTTCTAAAATTTGCATCATTTGCGAATTGATAACTTGTCAAAAAGTATTTTGCGCTTTGTATGACTTATTGTTCACTGAAATTTGATTTCAGCCTTTTTCATTTACACAGCCATGTATTCTAAAATCCAACGATAAAAAGCCTTACCTTGTACAAAATTTCCAAGCGACCTTTGTATATTCTCATTTCTAAAATCTAAATACTAAAATCTAATTATGCTGTTCCAATCATTAAACATTATTGAATCTATTTTAAAAGCCGTTAAAGAAGAAGGTTATACTACCCCAACCCCCATTCAAGAGCAATCCATACCTATTGTTTTACAAGGAACCGACCTGCTAGGATGCGCACAAACAGGAACAGGTAAAACGGCGGCATTTGCTATTCCTATCCTGCAAATATTAAGCGCAAATAAAACTTACGAAAAAAAAAGACGAGTGAGGAGCCTTATTGTCACGCCAACACGGGAATTGGCCATTCAGATTGGAGAAAGTTTTAAAGCTTATGGAAGACATACAGGATTAACATGTACTGTAATTTTCGGCGGTGTTAATCAAAACCCGCAAACAGCGGCTTTGCGCATAGGTGTGGATATAGTCATTGCGACCCCGGGAAGGCTTTTAGATTTGATGAATCAAGGACATCTGACTTTACGTGATGTTGAAATTTTTGTACTTGATGAAGCAGACCGCATGCTGGACATGGGTTTTATTCACGATGTAAAAAAATTGCTGGCAGTGCTTCCTAAAAAAAGGCAATCACTTTTCTTTTCAGCTACCATGCCGCCCGAAATTGTTAAACTTGCAGGCACCATCTTGAATAATCCTTCAAAAGTGGCGGTAACGCCTGTATCATCAACCGTAGATATTATTAAACAATATGTATATTTTGTGGATAAAGGAAATAAAAATGCCTTATTAATAGATATCTTAAAAGATAAAAATATTAAGACCGCCTTGGTTTTTACACGTACAAAGCATGGTGCAGATAAAGTTGTGAAAATTTTGCTGAAGCATGATATCAAAGCAGAGGCTATACATGGCAACAAAGCACAAAATGCCAGACAGCGGGCTTTAACAAATTTTAAAGCTCAAACTACCAGAGTATTAGTGGCAACAGATATTGCTGCACGCGGAATTGATGTTGATGATTTAGAATATGTGATAAATTATGAAATGTCAAATGTTGCTGAAACATATGTTCATCGTATTGGAAGAACCGGAAGGGCAGGCGCAAAAGGAACGGCCTTGTCTTTTTGTGATGCAGAAGAAAAAGAATACCTGCGCGATATAGAAAAATTGATTTCTAAAAAAATTCCAACTATCGATAATCATCCTTTTCCATTGATGGATCATAATCCGGTGAAAGAGCCAAAACATCAGCAGGGAAGGCGAAATTCAAGCAGACATGAGAATAAACCTGCCGGAAATGATAATCATAAAAAGTGGTATGGCAAACCAAGAAATGCGCGGTAATTTTTTTAGTCAGCCACTGTTGATAATGTCAAAATTAGACTCGTATTTACTCATTAATAATTGAAGTCCCTGACTTTGTTTTTCTTAATTTTTATATTTCATTGGTCTCATTCGTTAATTGAAACTATGCAGTTTATTGCAGGACTTTCAGTTTCTAAAAACATGTTTCCCAGTGTTTCTCTATGTACCCTCCTTTTCCTCTGGGTAATAAAAGTATTTTCTTAACACAGAGTTTCACAGAGAATGCACAGAGAATCACAGAGTTTATTATTAATATAACGCGGAAAGAGTATAAGAGATTCAGATAAAAAAATAAATATTTTATCTTTC
>CAISYK010000605.1 GCA_903889605.1 uncultured Bacteroidota bacterium | reverse complement strand
TTAAACTGACTAAGCCTTTCTGTTGTTTTAACCGATTCGATTCCATAATCTTTCAAATAGCGGTTTAGATGCTCCTTAACTTTTTCTGTTTTATCAGCAGAAGCATCAATAAGCATTAATTTTGAACCTCTTATTGAAGGGAAATTTTCTCGGAAATTTTCCTCTGAAATAAGAATATTTCCTTGAAAAACGGATGAGCTCAAACCGCCGACTATTACAATATTAAGATCCTTGCCAGCTTCATTAACATACTTTATTGTATCGCCAATCTTTTTCAGTAGGCCCCATGTAATTACCGTTTGGTCTGCAAAAGCAGGAATTACATTTTTGCTGTATGATTTATTCAGTTCAAGCCAAGGGTTAAGCTGATTAACATTGGCCGCCAAATTTTCGAATGAAAAAGATTTGCGCCTGTCGAATACTGAAGGATTAATCCCGATAATGCTTGGTCTTACCACATGATTTAAATTCAGGCAGCTAGCATCATCACCAACTAAATATGGAAATTGGGCAAAATCAATATCGCTCAGAATTGAATCATTTTCAATCCCAAGTTTATTTTTACCTTTTTTTGTATTCAAGTTGTAATTAAGCGGAACACTTGTTTCGGCCCACAGCGAATAACCTCCTGTACCTGATTTATTATCATTTTCACTTCCATAAAATGTTTGTCGGTTGGCGCCTGTAATAACTACCACAAACACTCCTAAAGAAAGTAAAACAACAATTGTCAAACTCCTGTATTTGTTTCGAGAAGCATTTTTTAATGCTAATGCCGTGAAACCGTTCAGGCTTGAATTATTTTTATTCCTGCTTAATAATTTACTCGTTAACAATATACAAGCGCACATGAAAGTTCCGCCGGAAGCAAGAAACAGTCCGGCATTCTGGTCAACAGAAGTAATTATTGAAAAAAGGAGCAGTCCTAAAGAAATGGCAAAACAGGTAAACATAAATAAATTATTCAGTCGCTTACTCCTGTTTTCATCAGACAGCAAAGGCTGAATGTTGTCATTCATTAATCCTATTGATGTTTTGTTAAGATTCCTAATAGTAAATATGCATATCGAAATTAATGAGATCAAAAAACCGCTGAAAGCACCGATAAACAAAGTAATCGGTTTGATATAAACGTTCATCATCGAGGTTCTGATGATATCATTCCAAACAGAATTAATTGCAAGCAATAAACAATAATTGTATAATATCCCTGCTAAAACTCCTAAAATACTGCCTATGAAAATAGTAATAAGGCTTTCATAAATGCGGAGTTTTAAGATATCTTTTTTTGTATATCCCATGCTTATCTGCAAGCCTATTTCAAATTTACGCTGCTCAAGGCCCAATACATAAAGCATAATAGTCAGAATAATTCCTGCAATGATTACAAAGAAACTTAAACTCAAAAACAGTTCACCAAAATCGACTCCGCTTTGTGATGCATTGATGCCAATGCTTTTAACATCTGCAACGGAAATATTTAAATCCTTAGGACTTATGGATTTCAATACTTCAAGATTATTTTTAAATATTGAATCGTTAAATCTTATAGATGTATAATCACCGAATTTGTTCTGCCAAAGTTTTTGTCCGGCTTCCATTGAAATTACAGACTTTGGTGTACCTTTAAATTCGTTCCAGTATTCTTCATCTTTATGACGGATTTTTTTCATGTCGATAGGCATGCTTGTATTCCATTCCAAACAGCTTACCGCTTTTGCAAAACCAGGGAATTTCGGCATTAATGATCGATTAATAAGGCTGTCTTTTGTTGGTATTATTTCTCTAACGACAAAAAGGCTGCTGTCTTCTTTTAAATTCTGTTGTGCGTCAAAAACAAAATACTTCAAACCTATTGTGTCACTTACATGGGCATTTAAATCTTCCGCGAGCCATTCATTTATTATTATTTCATTTTCCTTAATGTGTTTTTCGGAATAATTGTCTGAAACCGCGCTAACGAATGAATAAGGAGTTGATTTCACCTTAAATTTTATTGAATTAACCAGATAGGTTAAAATTGTTTTTACAGGCAATTTTCTCTTAAGAATGGAAGATGAAATTTGTTTGTCAATAAATATCCTGTCGGATATAATCTCGCTGTTCCCTTTATCATCAAGTTTCTTAATTTCTATTCCAGCATCTTTAAGCTGCCATATATCCGAAATGGTATTGTTAAACAATTCAGAAGAAATATTTGATTTACCGTCTCCTGCTATTAATATAATATTTGCCAATCCTTTGATTTCAAGTTTGGAACTCAAATATTCTCTTGACATAAAAACGTTATATGGAGCTGCCTGATTATTTTTTAAGCTGAATCGCCCCAGATTATTTTCATCAGCTACTGCTTTTATTTTTACCCTGAGCGAAACAGATGGAACATCTTCAGTGCTGAAAGGAGAATTCACAGGAATAACACTTAGCTTTTCAACCCTGATCACAATATCATCGTTAATTTTCAGGTTCAATCTTTCTGCAGTATTTTTACTGATAATGACCTCATCATCAGTTAAAGCAGGCATCTGCTTTCCGGAAATAAGCCAAAAGCTTGAATCAATACCAATAACCTGAGTTTTATTTATCCGCGTATCTTTCTCCGGATTAACAGCCGCTCCCTGCATTATTATAATTGGAGCTGATTTTACATTCAACTTTTCAGAAATCTCTGCAGCCAGCTTAGCTCTTACAAATCTTTCGGGTGATTGTAAAACGAATTGAATATTTCCAAGGCGGCCTTCAACAATCCTGCTTAAACTATATTTAACAGAATCGCCGATAATAAGCGCCCCCGTTAAAATAGCTGTGCTTATTATTGTTCCGGCTATCACAGCCAAATGCTGCCTTTTATAAAAATTAAAACTTTTTAATATAAATTTAAGTTTATTCAAGTCTTTTTGTAATTTGATATTATGATATTTAAAAATATTAGAAGAACCCTGATAGGTCTTTTAGCGCTGTTAGTTGTTTGTATAGTGTTTTCACCTCTAACAGGGTTTAAAACCCTGTCAGAGTGCTATGTAAAATCAACTCATATAATTTATACCGTCTCTAATTTCCCTTTATTCAATTTATATATGACATTCATTTTTTCAGCAAGTGCCATGGAGTGTGTAACAATAACTAAAGCAACACTCTGCTCTTTATTTATTTTCAGCAGCAGGTTTCCGATTTGTTCTGCCGATTCCTGGTCAAGTGAACCTGTTGGTTCATCTGCAAGAATAATTTCAGGTTTATTTATTAAAGCCCTTACTACTGCCGTTCGCTGACATTCGCCTCCGGAAAGCTGCCCTGGATATTGTTTGATTTTATCAGTCAGTCCGACAATTTCCAGCAAATCCATTGCTCTTGACTGCGCAGAATCTCTAAGTTTGTTATCCTTTAAAACAAGCGTTGGAAGCAAAATGTTTTCAAGCAGATTTAGCTGCGGAAGCAGCTGATGCAGCTGGAAAACAAAACCAATTTTACGGTTCCTGATCTCTGCGGACTTTATTTCACTGAACCTTGAAATATCTTCATTGTCTATTTTAACAATTCCTGAATCAGGCTTATCCAGTGTGCCTAAAATATTGAGCAAAGTGCTTTTCCCGCATCCGGAAGGACCTGTAATGGCAATTGAATCCGTTGAGTTTATCTGAAGTGAAATATCTTCAAGAACATTTCTGCTCATGGAGTTTAAATTATTATTATTATAGCTCTTGTATATTTTTTCTAATTCTATTATCATATAAAATATTTTCGTGATAAATGAATGTTAATTGATTTATATCCGTTAATAAATATCGCTCTCTGACAGGGTTTCAAACCCTGTTAGAGGTTTTATAAATTGGTATTTAAAATCCACTTTAACCCTAACAGAGCTTAAAGCCCTGTCAGGGTAAATGTAAAATTATGCTTTTAAAAAAATATCTATATAATCTCCATGGTATTAGTTTTTTTCAATTTAATTACTTCCTTATAAATATCAACTAATTGATCCGTGGATTTATTTAAATTAAATTTTTCTTCAATTGCCTTTCTTCCATTAATACTCATTTGATCCAGCGCAGAAGGCGCTGACAATACTTCTGCTAATTTTTCAGCTAATGCTTCAGCAGTATTAGGCGAATAGATAGCACCAGATTTTGAAGCCTCAGCAATTTCGGGAAAAGCCCCCAAATCAGGCTGAACTATTGGTATTCCGGATGCAAGTGATTCAAGCTGATATAATCCAAATGCCTCGCCTTTTATTACAGGAACCGACAAAACACTTATCTTTTCAAAAAACTTATCCAATGATGAAGTCCTGAAATCTTCAATAAATTCAACATCATTCAGGATATTATTTTTCTGCAGTTTCTTGATTTGTTTATCAATAAAACTCTTATCATCATCTGTTTTGCCTCCTGTAAGTTTCAGTTTAGTATCTGCAAATTCAGGTTTGCTTTTAAGTTTAATAAATGCATCTATTAGGATTGCCAAACCATTTTCTTCATTTAACCGTGATAAATATCCAATAGCCTGAGGGTTTTTAGCTGGAAGTTGAACTTTATATAATGCAGGATCAACACCAAGCGGGACAACATGAATTTTAGAATCCGGAATGTTCATGTTCTTCTGCATAACCTTCTTAAAGAAATTACTTACGGCTATAAATGCATCAACATCTTTAGCTTTTTCGCTCATGAGCTGCCACAGTTTAGGTTTATAGTGTTCACTCATGGCGTTGATCCAAATATCTTCATCTTGTAAAGAACAAAACACAGGAACATTTAATTCTTCTTTAATTTTCGCGGTAAGCCCCATTAGTAAAGCATTCGACAAATGAACAACGTCCGGCTTTTCGTGGTGCTTTAAATAATAAACCAATTGTTCCAGCTCCTCTTTTTGAAATCCATCAGATCCTTTAAGCATTGAAATGGTCATTTCTTCAAGCCCCTCAGCCCTTGTTGACCAAGATTTTTTTGACGCATATTTTAAAAGGAAAGGAGAATTAAAAAATGAATACAACCATTTTGGCATATTGCGGAATACTTTAAAATTCTGCTTCAGGTAAATATTTACTGCACCATAAAATACAGGCATTTCCGATTGTTGTGTAAACTCTTCTATCGAGTGAGGAAGATATAAAGGCAAAGTTACGGAATCATGTCCGTGAGATTTCAAGGCTTTTGGAAAAGCGCTGTCACGAAGACAATTCCCGCAATAAAATGTTCCTCCAAAACCTGGTACTATGTATGTTATTTTCATTTTATTAACTGAAAGTTCAGGATTATTTTTTCTGTTA
>CAISYK010000604.1 GCA_903889605.1 uncultured Bacteroidota bacterium | reverse complement strand
AATACTTTTCCGATAAATGTCAAGAGCTTTTCAAAAAAAACATATGAGGATATCTTATTTTTAATGGAAAAATAATGGATTGAAAATTCAAATTTTAAATAAAATATCGCTGATTTATATGATGATTATCAAACAAGAGCTATATTTCATGAATGTTTAAATTTATGCACTATAACCAAATTTTAATATGGGGATCAAATTTGATTGTAATCCTTATCATCATAAACAATTAGTTGTTTTTATAAAGGTATTTCTAAAATAACAAAGGTAAAAACCCAAGCGAAATAAATTTCAGATTAAAATATTTAAATTACTTTTGAATATATATTAGTTAAGATTTGTTTCAAAATGATTTAAGGAAATTTAATGAAGATAATATGAAACGTCTAAAAAATAAGATTTCTTTTTCAACGGTGCTTTTAACTTTGATAAATATCCTATTTTATCAAAATCCATGTTTCGGTCAAAACAATAATGTTGGTATCGGTACATTAACTCCCGCTCCTTCAGCGCTGTTAGATATTGATGCAAGTCCTGCTAATAACAAGGGAGTGCTTGTTCCGCGCATTACATCTATAGAAAGGCTTGGGATTGCTTCCCCGGCAAATAGTTTATTAGTTTATGATACCGATTTTGCATGTTTCTTTTATTGGAATTCAGTAACATCAGGCTGGCAGTCGTTATGTAATTCCGGTTCAGGAAATACTGGCAGCACAGGTCCAACTGGGCTTACCGGTACAACTGGTGCTGCAGGAATAACAGGTAACGCAGGTTTAACAGGAGCAACCGGTACTATAGGAGCTAATGGTACAACTGGTGCTGCAGGAATAACAGGTAATGCAGGTTTAACAGGGGCAACGGGTATCATAGGAGCTAATGGTACAAATGGAGCCGCAGGAATAACAGGTAATGCTGGTTTAACAGGAGCAACAGGTTCTATAGGAGCAACAGGCATAATAGGGTCAACTGGTATAATCGGCATAACAGGATCTTTAGGAATCACTGGCGCCACAGGGGCTGATCTTGAAACGCACTGGAAAATAACAGGTAATGCAGGAACTACAGCCGGAACTAATTTTATTGGAACAACTGATGCCAATGATTTGGTGGTTAAAACTAACAATACTGAAAAAATGAGAATTACTTCAGGCGGAAATGTCGGTATTGGAATCCTGAGCCCAACTACTGCAGTGGAAATAAAAGGAATTGGAAACTCTATTTTTAGATTACAGCCTAATCTTCCCACCGAAGATAATGTTATTGCATTTGGCGCAGCATCTTCTACAATTAACAGATCTAAAATTTATGCATCGGGATCACTTGGCGATATAAACGGAGATTTACGTTTTGCTGTGGGATTGGCTTTAACTCCCATTGACCCAGCAATTATAATTACAAGTAACGGCAATGTGGGAATAGGTTTGATTACTCCTGTTCAGAAATTAAATGTGAACGGAAATATTCGAATTGACGGTAATGGAGCTTTTACTAGTGTTAGTAAACAAAATTATTTAGTTGCTTTTGACAATTCAGGACATCAGGATTGGTACATTGGTGATGGAACATCAAATAATAATGCACTTCAAATTGTTCAGGATACAAAAGGTGAAGATATTCGTTTTACCACCATGGATACGCTGGGAATTATACCATTTGAAAGAATGACAATCAGCGGCTCCGTTAACCCTGCTTTAAATGGTAATGTTGGTATCGGTACAACAAGCCCGTCCGCTAAGCTTGAAATACAAGGTAATGTGAAAATTGCTGATGGTACTCAGGGGGCAGGCAAAGTGCTTACATCTGATGCAGGCGGACTAGCAAGCTGGCAGGCGAATAGTTCAGTACCGGCTGGCGCTGTATTTGCCTTTCCGGTAGTAACTCCTCCTTCAGGTTATTTAGCGTGTGAAGGGCAGGCCGTGAGCCGGACAGCCTATAGTACACTCTTTACATTGCTTGGAACATTGTACGGCTCAGGTGACGGTTCAACAACATTTAATTTGCCGGATTTGCGCGGTGAATTTATCAGGGGATATGATAATGGCAGAAATGTTGATGCAGGGAGAACTATTGGAAGTCCGCAAAAATCAACTCTTCAGGTGTTTGATTATTCAACCCCGAGTCTTTTAACATTATGGAAAGATCCTTTTTTTTCCAATGAGTCCTTTGGTGCCGACCCTGCTGCTCCGGCAGATTATCCAGGCGTAAACATTAACTATTCACCAGGCCCTTTCTCTCAATTACCAATTGGTTCAAGCACACCAGACGTTACGGGAACTGTTCGTCCGCGAAATATTGCAATGATTTATTGTATCAAATATTAAATAAACACTATGAAAACGACAAAAAATATTATGCAATTTGCATATATTATATTTCTTTTGATAAACAGTTTATTGTCCTCAACTTTATGTTTTGCACAAAACAATAATGTCGGTATCGGCACATTAACTCCCGCTTCTTCAGCGCTGTTAGATATTGATGCAAGTCCTGCAAATAACAAAGGCGTGCTTGTTCCCCGCATGACAGCTTTACAAAGGATTGCTATTCCTTCACCTGCAAACAGTTTATTGGTATTTGATACTGATTCTGCATGTTTCTTTTATTGGAGCAGTGTGTCTTCCAGCTGGAAATCATTATGCAATTCAGGTTCAGGAATTACAGGCAGCACAGGTCCGACCGGGCTTTCGGGTATAACTGGTATTACAGGAATAACAGGTAATGCAGGTTTAACAGGAGCTACAGGTTCTATTGGAGCAACCGGCTTAATAGGATCAATCGGAATAACCGGCATAACAGGATCTTTAGGAATCACAGGCGCCACAGGGGCTGATCTTGGAACACACTGGAAAATAACAGGTAATGCAGGAACTACAGCCGGAACTAATTTTATTGGAACAACTGATGCCAATGATTT
>CAISYK010000603.1 GCA_903889605.1 uncultured Bacteroidota bacterium | reverse complement strand
GTTGTTTGACAAAATTAACGAATCGATGGGCCAGATTGATAAATCTAATAATATCACTAAAGTTGAACAAGAGGAAAAGGAAGCTAAAAATCCTGTCAAACCGAAGGAAGAAGAATTGCCGAAAGAACCAACAAAATTACAGCAACATTACCTTAGCTTTTGGAAATATTTACCGCTATTTTATAAGCAACTTAACCATAAATTAAGTGATGAGCAATTAGGCTATAGAGGAATGCTGTATAAAAAAGCTGCTAAAATGCTACAAACAGCCAACTTTCAGTTAGGACAAGAAGATGTTATTTTTGCTGGTTTTAATGCCTTAAGTACAGCTGAAGAAATGATCATTGAGCGCTTTTTAAAAGATAAAAAAGGAGCAATTTATTGGGAAGCCGACGACTATTATTTGCAAGATAAAAAGCAGGAAGCAGGCAAATTTTTCCGTAAGTATGATAATTACGGAAGCTTCAAAAAAACACCTGATAAAAATATTGTGTTCGAAGAAAACCTGCTTTCCACCGAAGATAAACATATTACAATTATAGGCACAGCGAAGAATGTAGCGCAGGCAAAAGCTGCAGGTAATTTGGCGGCAGAGTTTCAAAAACAAAATGCCAGCCTGCAAAACACTGCACTTGTCCTTGCGGATGAAAATCTGCTGTTTCCTGTTTTACATTCTCTTCCTGAAAACATACAGGATATAAATGTAACAATGGGCTATCCGCTGAAAAACACACCAATTGCCGGTTTCTTTGATTTAGTATTTAATCTGCATATAAATGCAATAAAACTAAGCAATGGAAAAGAAAAGTATAGTTTTTATCATAAAGATCTGTTAAAACAATTAACTCATCCATACACAAATATCTTAATTTTTGATAAAGCCCAGCATAATTCGGTAAAGCCTGTTATAAAAGCGATTCAGGATAGAAATATTGTATTCGCGGCATTTTCCACACTCGAGAAAATAATTTCAGAAAAACAGGAAGGCACGCTTAAAATATTAAAACCTTTATTTAAACACTGGCAAAAGCCCTCCGATGCAATTGCTTGCGTGCATTATTTAATAGATACATTAAAAAATTCAACAGCCTCCCAGCAGAGTAACTCATCAAAAAACAATGCTAGTCTGGAATTAGAATATTTGTTTGCATTCACCAAAATAATAAAACGCATACAAGCTTTAATGCAGGATTACCCTGGAAGTATCATTGATTTAAAAACACTGCAGAATATTCTCAAACAAATAGTCAGAGGAACAACATTGCCATTTTACGGAGAGCCATTAATGGGTCTGCAGGTTATGGGGATGCTTGAAACGCGCACTCTTGATTTTGAAAATATCATTCTTTTATCTTGTAATGAAGACATTCTGCCATCGGGGAAAACAATGAATTCATTTATACCTTTTGAATTGAAAAGGTATTTCGGATTGCCAACCTACAATGATAAAGATGCCATTTTCGCTTATCATTTTTATCGATTGCTTCAGCGTGCAAAAAATATTTATCTGATCTATAATACCGAAAGTGATGCCCTTGGAAGCGGGGAGAAAAGCCGTTTTCTAACCCAGCTGATACATGAACTTCCCAAGGTTAATAAAAATGCTGTGATTGAAGAAAAGCTGGTAAATATTCCAGTGGATGTAGGCAACCCAGGCAATATAATAAACATAACAAAAACACCCGCAATAATTGAAAAATTAAATGCCAAAGCTGCTTATGGTTTTTCCCCTTCCTTATTAAATAAATACCGCAGCTGTCCTCTGCAGTTTTATTTTCAGGCTATTGCAGGATTAAAAGAAGCTGATGAAGTTGAAGAAACAATTGGCGCTGACACTTTAGGAAACACAATACACGAGGTATTGGAAATACTTTATCAGCCATTTATTGGAAAAAAAATAAGTGCTGCAGATATAAAAG
>CAISYK010000602.1 GCA_903889605.1 uncultured Bacteroidota bacterium | reverse complement strand
TTTCGCTGCCGCATGAGGCAATGCCCAAAAGGAAAACAACTACAAATGTTATATTTAAATATTTTTTCAGCATAAGGATTGCAAATATACACTTTTTGGTTGGAATATCTGTAATTATTGTTTGATAATTGATAAAACTGTGGGAAATAGGTTAAAAAATGTTAAAGAAGCTAATCCTTTTTTTGCTGGAGTTTTTCAATTCTTTATTATTGGCTTTATTTTATGGTAACAAGTTTCTTTGCTTCACTATTTCCTTGTGTTGTCTGCAAATTATAGTAGTATAGCCCACTTTGTAAATCTTCCGTTGAAATTACCAAACTATCAAATGTTCTGTCCACATTAAAACGTTTTACCTCTTTTCCTTGCTTATCATAGAAAACTATTTCGCCTTTATTAACCCCATTTGGTAATGTATAATCAATTTTTGTTGAAGACCTTGTTGGATTTGGGTAAGCCATTGAAGCACTAAAATTGTTAAATCCATTTGTAGGATTAGCCATTATTCCATTGGCTAAAGTCCCAGCCAAACTATATACATTTGCATTTCCATTGGATAAACTCAATATCATTTTTGTACCGACACTTGTATTGTATATTGGAAGTTGAGTTGCCGGAATATTGTCTTTAACCCATGGACCAGCATTATTTTCAGTAAACATTATGCTGCCATCTTCATTTACTATCTGTGTTATGCAATTATGAGCATCATTTTGGTCAAAGTCACCATAGAGAAATTCAATTTGGTCGTCAGTATTAAACAAATGCTGAGAGATATACATTATATTTTGGGTATTAGAGCCAGTGTTTAGGTCTATGGTACCTGCAAAAGATATTGTTTTCCAAAGAGTGTGATTCATATTATAGAATCTGAGTGATTTATCAGTTCTATCAACAAGTACATATTTTTCTCCGTCAACTTCTAACTTCACAATATATAATTGTTGGTAAATTGGATATGCAACTTGGGAGCCTGCAGAATCGTAGGTATGTTCAAATGTTACTTGTGCCTTTGCATTCAGTGTAAATAAACAAAGAGCAATGAAGATTATTTTTTTCATGATAATTTTTTTATATGTAAATATAAATATAAATCTCAGCAAAAGCAAAACCCTCACTCATATCTTGTGAGCAAGGGTTTTGTTTTTTTTGAACATAATTATTTCGCTTTAATCATTTTCTTAGTTTCTACAGTTTGTCCGTCAACAATTAATGAATAAGTGTAAATGCCACTAGTTAAATCATTAGCGAATACGTTTAATTGTCCTTTTCCTTTCTCAGTTAAATCAATGGCTTTGATGATTGTACCTGATTGTTCAAAAAACAATATTTGCGCTCGTAGAACATTATCAGGCAAGAAATAACTAATAGTGGTTTGTTCGGCAAAAGGATTAGGAACATTTTGGTTAAGCACCACCATATTCTTATTGCTCAATTCAACATCTGTAAGAGTTGTTCCGCCTTGCAAGACACCATTATTGACGTTCATTGATCTATTATTTTGCTCGGAATTATTATCACCTGACGGCATCAAATTATCACCATGATTGCCATGATTACCATGACTATTGCAGCAATCAGTGAATGCTGATGCCAATTGGATCATTTGATTTTGCAATGATGTGATGATGGAATCCTGTTTGTTTGTTTTTATTTTTTCTGAAAGAAGTCCTTGCCTCAAACTATCAATTGAATGCTGCTGCTTTTGTTGCAGTGCTATACTGATGGAATCCTGCTTGGTTGTTTTTGTTTTCAGGCTATCAATGTCATTGCTTTGTTCCTGAATACCTTTTGTTAAGATTCCGATAAAGGCATTATAATTTAGTGTTTTAAGAGTATAAGCTGGGTGAATAATAGTGCCTAAAGTATCGGCGGGTTTTGTTGTTGATGAAATCAATTCTGGCAGAATAGTTTCCACATCTTGAGCTATAAAACCGTACTGTTTTTTGCTACTGAAATTCAACCCGTAAACATTTGCAGTATCAAAATAAAAACTTTTAGGTTTTAATTGGCGAATGGTTGTTAAAGCATTGTGCAGGCTGTCAATATTAGTTTTTATTCTTGAATCAGACCAGGCCATCCAGAGACAAGTCGCCACTCCATTTACATAAAAAGTACCATTTACTTCTAATGTATGAGTTGGGTTTGTAATGCCGATGCCTACATTGCCTGTATTATCAATTCTCATTCGTTCGTTAGTTGGTGCTGTTAAACTTCCATCCGAATTCGTACTAAATGAAAGAAAACCATTACCTTTTTGAACTATGGCTGTACCACTTGCTCCAGCGGCAAATTGCAAGGTTTGACCACCTGAATACGCCCCTCTAAAAAATGTTGTACCTGTTGCATTAATATCTAAAGAAACACCAGGACTTGTTGTTCCAATACCAACATTGCCGTCCCCTCTAATAAACATCATATCGTTGCCAGATGCTCTGAATTTAAACCCTTCATCAGCGTTGTCAAATGTTTCAAAGATCAAATTGGACAAATAACTCGCATCTCCTGAACTTTCTAGGTAAATCTTTGCCCAATCAGTATTCTGTGCAGAAAATGCTAACTTTCCATTTAACTCTAACTTTTCATTTGGGCTAGCAGTTCCAATACCTACATTGCCGGTAGTTTGTTTAATTCGCATACGTTCTATACTATTTGTACCAAAAACAACATCATTAGCATCAGTTGTACCCATCCAGTTTTCTGCTCCTCCAAATACTGAAGTGCCATAAGTTGCGGGTGTTGCGGGGGTATTAATCCCGGTATTTCCATACGTGTGCCAGTTAGCATCAACCATCCAAGCTAAAACACCTGAACCGTTATTTGTCAATAATGTGCCAGCTGCTCCCTGGGTTAAAGGAAGAGTCATAATATAACTTCCTGTTGTTCCCCCGGACTGAACAGTAACGGTATTGTTATTAGTAGTATTATAAAACAGCAAAGACCCCAAAGTTGCTGATGCCCCTCCCTTTCCTACATACGGAATACCAGTACAAATTTGTCCGGCAACATGAAATAAAGAATTTGGATCATTAAGACCAACGCCTACCTTGCCAGCGTTATCAAAAATGGTGGAGTTGCTTATACAGCCGGCTGTTGCATTCCACTTTGGAAGATAATTTGAAGTAGATCCGGAATAAGTAACTTGAGAAGTTCCGCATGTTTGTGCGTTTACTTCTTTTTCAGCAAATAAAAAACTTGCTGTTAATAATAGTCCAATTTTAATTTTTTTCTTCATAATTTTTTTTGTTTTTTTATGCCTACTCTTTGTTTGGATTTTTGGCTTGCTCGGTTTTTCTAAAGTTTATTATATCTTCAAAAACAAAAAAGCTACATAATAGAATGCATTATGGGACTTGTGGTATATGTATAAATGTTTTGGGCTTTTTGGCTCCG
>CAISYK010000601.1 GCA_903889605.1 uncultured Bacteroidota bacterium | reverse complement strand
CTTATATTAAGATACTTGGCGGATGCTCAAGATATTGATAATAAAGTAAAGTTAAAGTTACTTCCAGTTATTTCGGCTGATTATTTTTGTCATATTTATTCTAAAATTGGCCTTTCTAAACTTTTTACGGCCTCAGGGGTTATTACTCCGCAATATACTGTTGCTCAAGATATTAATGATGTTGTTAGATTTTCTGAAGAATATGGCTTCCCGCTTCTTGTAAAAAAAGATTCGTCGTCTGGTGGAACCGGGATTTTCGAGTGTAAAAACATTGATGATATCACAAGGTTACCCAACAGGTTATTTAATAGTCCTGTACTGGTACAGAAAAAAATAAATGGCATTGTTATTGGGATTGATGCCTACTATAGGGATGCGAAGCTTATATATTATTCATATAGCGATTTATGCCTTTGTAATGATAATGATTATGGTCCGTCTTCTGTAAGAATTTATAGACAGATTGGTGAATTTGGAGATTCACTATATGGGGAATTACAAAAAATAGGACAAGCTCTTGGTGCCAATGGCTTTGCTAATATAACAGCAATTCATTCGACTGAAAACAATACAAGGTATTACATTGAGGCGGATATGCGGCCTACAGCCTGGATTTTTATTGGTAAATATATTGGTTTTGATTTATCGTATTGCATTAAGATGTATTATGAATATGGTGAAATGTTAAGTGGCCCTTTGAGTGTTAATAATAAGCTCCCATTGTCTATTGTTTTGCCGTTGTTTTTTCGAATAAACTTCGTTGATATTTTGTTGAACAAATATAATGTGTGGAAATATATTTACTGTACCGGTTCTGGTTATATTTCTATTTATTTAACAAGTAGAATTTACCCTTTTGTTGTTACAACATTGAAAAATGTACTTCCTGACTATTTGTATCGCCAAGTAAAGACGGCTTATAAGTTCGTTCGGAATGGGCGGAAACTTATAGCCCGTTCCGGGCTCTTTCGCAGCTCTTTAGACAAGGGCGGGGGTGCAAAAGCCCAGATAACCAGGCAGGTCTGAAACAGCTTCTCGAAAAAGGTGTTCTACCAAAAAAAGGCAAACTCTCGAAAACCGAAAAAGCTCAAGAATCTGAACCGGAATTCAGGGAATTGAGGAGGCAACATTCGACTGTCGAATCGGCAATCAACGCACTTGATGTTCATGGTCTGTTCAGGCACTAAGTAAAGTTCCCTATGCCAAATTAAGCAATATTATGCATTAATTCCACAATGCTTTATATTGTATTTTAGTGCAATGTATAAAAATATACCGTTTTTATTTCTCTAACTTAATAAAGTGAGTTTTATGAAACAACATGAAATAGGCTTGGGTTCCCTATTGTATTCGGCTCTTCGCGCATTTTAATGGAAGAGAAATTTCATTTTACTGCACCGTTAGATTGTCATATCCAGTTTTCCACAGTAAAAGAGGATCCTTGTTCGATAGCTTTCGAAGCCTCGAAACCCTCGGGCACTCGCCTTTAATAACTGAATTTTGCTGTTTATGCCTTCCGACATCGCGTTGCTGACTT
>CAISYK010000600.1 GCA_903889605.1 uncultured Bacteroidota bacterium | reverse complement strand
GGAAAATCTTTATCAGAAATACTGAAACTTACATTTACAGAAGAATGCTTTTTGACAAAAGTACTTGTAGCAATTGTTCGTACGAGATTCTCTGGATTTATACTATCCCAGTTATACAGATTCCATTTCATCGGAACCACTTCATCAGTACCGGTATTATTAACAATTTTTGCTACAATTTTAGCTGAATCTTTTTGAGGAATACTAGGAGGAAATGCTGCAAAGAAATATGGATTGCCGTTTATTGTCACAGACGTTTTATCAAAAGCGATAGTTGTTTTTTTACTACTACCAACAATATTGAAATCAAATGAATTTCCAGTGACATCATCAGTAAAGCTTAAACCGGAGAGATTGAATTTCTTATCGGTTATAAAATAAGTAACAACTCTATAATTTCCATTAACAACGTATAGTGGAACATGCCAAGTGAATACTATTGGTACAGAACTACTAGCTCCAATATTTACATTATCCATAGCCACGAATTCATCTACAACATCAGGACCATTGGCTTCTTTAGATGTACTAACCACTTTCATTATCTTCACATACAATGTTCCATCAACAACAGGATAACTATTACTATTATTAATACTTCCGGTAAAATTCATACTCATGCCTGGCACTGCCGTAGAACTTTTTAGGGCAATATGTGCCTGAACACTTCCAAAATGATAATAATCAAAACAATTTGCGGTATCTGGCAATTTACCCACATTGTTTAAGGCCGTACTACTACCAAAAATCTCATTTGGAGGAGTAGGTTTTCCAACTAAAACTGAAGCTGGGGCAACTCTTTTACCAGTTGGTAATGGTGTACCCAATATCTCTTTGATATCAGCCGGTGATAAATATTTTGCGGCTTCTTTAGATATTCCATAATCCTGCAATGTACGTGTAGTTGTAGCACTTTGAGCAAAAGTTCTACCGGCTCCAGCTATAGACATAGCAAAGACTAGAGATACGATTACAAAAAGTGTTTTTTTCATATAAATAATAAATTATAAATAAACTTAGTCCGTATTCGCTAAATTTGTTGCCCTTTCTCTGCCGTCCTTTACCCAAAGTTCGACTACCTCAACAACTTTTTTCGCCACCTTTTTTAGTTCTTTCAACTCTTCATCTTTAAATTTTCCAAGGATAAATTTCTCAATTTTTTCATCACCATGAGGAACTTTTGCATCACCGTTATTTTTAGCTGCAGCAGTACCAATACGTAGACGTGGGAATGCTTCAGTTTTTACAGATTTAATAACTGACTCCAAACCATTATGTCCTCCTGAACTTTTATTATAGGAAATCTTCATGCGGCCAAGAGGTAGTTGAAAATCATCATAAATAACAAGGAGATCGTCAGCGGTCTTCAGTTTAAGCTTCGCATTATTCTTAATCTTAACTATAGGTGCCAGTGATTTACCAGATAAATTCATAAAAGTCTCTGGAGCCACAAATAAAACTTTTTCCTTACCAACCTTAGCCTCAACTGTTAGAGCATTTAATTTTTTATCAAATACAAATTCATCCTTTGAATATTCTTTGCGAATTGCATCTAGAATGATACGTCCAGTATTAT
>CAISYK010000599.1 GCA_903889605.1 uncultured Bacteroidota bacterium | reverse complement strand
TTTTTATATGCAGGTGGATTTTTTAACAATAAATGTAAAATAATTATTGCCAAAGGTATTCCTGCAAAAATTAGGATGTATAATATTGGTTCCATAATGATTTGTATAGTTGACTTATGTACAAATTGATTATTGTGTATCAAAATTAGGGAATGAAAGTTTTACCTGAATATATTTATCTGAATTTTATTAACATTCATTCCAACTCAATTAATCATTTCAGTTTATATTCAAACACTTTTAATAATTTAACCTCCTCATGAAAATATTCTTTACTACTAATAAATTCATGATTATCAGAGAGTAAAGACTTGACAATATTTTCAGATTTCTGTCTCATAAGTGGAATATAGTCTATACTGCAGGTTTTTAACTTCTCTTTAAACGTGGAAATTATTAATGGTTCAACAATAACTGATATTGAAGTCAAGTCTTTGTAACTTTTTGTTCTGAATGCCCAATCATTTATCCTTACAGCCTTATATGATTCATCATTTTCTGCTGAAACATATTTAACTCTGGCATCCTGTGAGTTCCTTAATAATTCAAATACTTCATCTTCTTCTACTACAGAGAACTGCACATTTTTCAGGTTCTTTAAATGAATTATTGGTTTGATATATTTTATTGGATTACCCCAAAGTATAAGTGTTTCAAGATTATCAAGTTTGGATAATGGACTAATATCTGAAATTGAATGACTATGAAAATCAATGTATTTAAGGTTTGTAAAATTTTCAAGTACCAGTATATCTTTAATTTTACCCTCACAACAAACCCCACTTATGTTCAATTGTTCAATATTAATGCATCTTTCAAGGAAGTTAATATTTCCATTAAAATCAATATTCTCTATTACAATGTATTTGATTTTTGTATAATCTGAATCTTCCAAAATCTTGACTTGTGGGTGTACCTGACCTCCAATGTGCTCCTGTATTTGACTTGTGCCGGCATACATGAATGGATCTTCATCTTTTAACTTTCCCTGAATTGTAATAATGTCTTCAAAGCTGTACCCATTCAGGATCCAGTTCTTGTGGTAGGAAATTATATCTTTTGGTTTTTTATTTATCATATTAATTTGTGAATTATACAGGTTAAAATTATTTTAAATTTATGAGAATACCGGATATATATAAATAATAAAATAGGAGGCCGGTTTTACCTCCTATTTTACTTAATATTCTGATGGTATCATCAAAACTCCATCATTTAAGTAGAGAGTTACCCCTTCCTGAATAGGAAAGTCAGAATAAGAAATCCTTTGGAATGCAAGTTGCTTCTTATTACCATCTTCTGCAACAATATCCCAACCTTTGATACCAATATTTTTAAGTATCCAAACCTGAAATGGTTCCCTGTGAAGTTTATACTGCCATGAACATATTAGGTCCATTAACCAATAACACTTAGCCTTTTCACGTAGGTATTGGCATCCATCTGTAAGCAGTAGATTATGTCTGCCTATGGTTTGGTGTTCATAATAGTGTTCTGTACCTGTGAACTGCTCTAAATTCATCTTTAATTCTTCCTGATTAATTGTTTGTGCCATAATATTTGTTT
>CAISYK010000598.1 GCA_903889605.1 uncultured Bacteroidota bacterium | reverse complement strand
ACCAAAACGATATGCATACTTATTTAATTACGCAATGACTGTTTCCTTCTTTACGCTTATTTTTTGTTTAAGCGGAGAAATATCTTTTTCATCGGTTATGATAGCTTTCGCATCCATAACAATAATTCCTTTGTTATCATCCAATACTTTAATAGGATTCATATCCAATTCTTTTATTTCAGGGAAATCAGTTACCAATTGGGATAACCTTAACAGGTAATCTACAATAGATTCAATATCGTATGAAGATTGTCCTCTGTATCCCTTCAAAATCTGGTAACCTTTTGTTCCTTTGATCATATTTATTGCATCTCGTCTGGTAAGAGGAGCTAATCGGAATGCAACGTCTTTAAATAATTCGACAAATGTTCCGCCAAGTCCAAACATGATAAGAGAACCAAAACCTTTTATACCATTTGCTCCTGCAATTATTTCAATACCTTTTTCGGTGAAATATTTTTGTATTAGGAAACCTTGAATTTTAGCTTCCGGTTTTTTGTTTTTAATACTTTCGGTAATTTCCTTAAATGCTTTTTTCAAATCGTTTTCATCTTTCAAATTTATCTTCACTCCACCCACATCAATTTTATGTAATATGTCAGGTGATACTATTTTCAATACTATTGGATAACCAATTTGATCAGCTGCAATAATTGTATTATCCCAATTTTCTGCAAAACGATAATCAACTGCTTTCATACCATAGGCTCCTAATATTTTATAGGATTCCGGCTCTGAAAGATGTATTCTCTTTTCCTTTATTATTGTGTCAAGCACTTTACGTACTTCATTTTTATTTACTTCAAATTTTGTTACTTCAACATGAGGCAGCTTAATCCATTCATAATATTTAATCATTGCTGCCAACACTCGAATGTCAGTTTCAGGAAAATCAAAATTGGGAATACCCGCTTTTTCTAATAATTGTTCAAAAGAAGGTTCTGGTTCCAAAGACATCAGATTGGCTAAAATTGGCATGTCAGGATTTGCTTTTGCAAAATCACAAAGATTGGCGGCAATTGCATCCATATCCGTTTCTGATGTCGGCAAAATAGATACAATGATGGCATCAGCGTTTTTGTCTTTTTTAATTATGGAGAGCACATTGTTTAATCTTTGTGCATCTGCATCACCAATTATATCAACTGGATTATGAATATTTGCAGTTGGAGGTAATGCCTTTTTTAAAGCCTCTATTGTATCCGGTTCAAATGTTGTCATTTCTAAACCGTTTCTTTCAGCGGAATCAGTGGCAATAACTCCCATTCCTCCGCCATTAGTAATAACAACAATGCGGTTTCCTCTTGGCTGCACCAAACTGGTAAATCCTTTTGCATATTCAAATAATTGGGCAAGTGTTTCTACTCTTATAACGCCGCATTGGGCAAAAAGTGCGTCATAAGCTGTATCCGAAGAGGACAATGCCCCAGTGTGAGAATGCGTAGCTATGGCACCTCGGACTGATGTCCCGTTTTTTATTATAATTATCGGTTTTCGTTTTGCATTCGCTTTGTTTGCCATTTCAAAAAATTTGGCTGGATGTCCAATATCTTCCGCGTACATTGTTACTATTTTAGTCGCATCATCATCAATCAAATATTCAAGAACATCGCTTTCGTCAATTACGGCTTTATTGCCAATGGAAACAAATTTTGAAATACCTAAATCATGTTGATGTGCATAATCAAGAGCCACGACACCTATTGCTCCGCTTTGAGATATTATTGCCACGTTTCCGGCTCGCGGCATCTTAAGAGCGAAGTTTGCGTTCAGACTTATTTCTTTTTGTGTATTGATTATTCCTAAAACATTTGGTCCGATTAAAGCTATGTCATGTTTATTGGCAATTGCAATGATTTCATCTTCTAATTTTTTTCCTGCTCCGCCTATTTCTTTAAAACCGGCTGTTATTACAACTATCCCTTTCACTCCTTTTTCAGCACATTGCTTCATTACATTTTCAACAGCATTTCTTGGCACACATATAACAGCCAAATCAATTGGGTAAGGAATATAGGTAACTTCAGCATAAGCTTTTACGCTCATTACACTATTATACTTAGGATTCACAGGATAAACTGCCCCTTGAAAATTTGATTGGAGTATATTGGAAAACACAGCATTACCCACACTTCCAATAGTAACAGAGGCTCCGATAACTGCAATAGATTTAGGCTCAAAAATATTTTTTAATGATTTCATGTTTTTTGTTTATTATTTTCATTTTTGATTAATGAGCAATTACGAGGAATTTACTTTTTGTAATATTATTACAATGGATATTTATTTATGATGGACTTAATCAAAAAAATGAATAATTTTCATCACTAATATTTGTCCGCTTGTTTCCCCCAGGCTGATGCCCAGTGTGTAAATTTATTCAAGCCTTTGCTTTGTAAATTAGAGATTGTCTCAATTTGTGAATTTATGCTATCACCAAATTGCTGGTTAAAATTTAATGCCAGATTTGTATGTATTTTATATACATCAAACATTTTTTTTGTACTCACCTTAATCAATTCCTGAGATGCTTCCAAATTACTTTTGATTAATTCCAATACTTTTCCTGGATGATCAACACTTGACTTTTTAAGGATACCAACCAACTTTGTGTTAAAATCAAGATTTAACTCCATTTGTGTACTGTATGAATTGATAATGCTGCCTAAAGCTTCTTCTGTAAGTTCAACTGATATGTCAAATGTACTTTTCAGCGTTTCTGTAACCGTGTTTCGAAGTCTTTTTTCAGTTGTTTTTTTCTTAACTGAATTCAACATTTTTTTATTAGTTTCTAAAGCATTGCCAATTAGTTTTGTTTTTGAAACAACCAATTCTTTAATTGTTTCTTTAGATTTTTCAACAGCATTTTTAGTGCTGTTTTTAATATCTTCTGATTTTCCGTCTAGTGAGTGGTTCATTGTGTTTATTTCATTTGTGAATATTATTTTATGACAGCACAAAGTTGAATATCTTAATCGCTTGAAGTGTTATACAACTTTTGAAAAAAGCTGCAAAATTCATACATTATGGTTTCGTTTTAGAATGAAAAATTTTAATTAAATGAATACGCCCATTGCTTTAATTTTGAAACTAATCTGCATGGTAAAAGAATTTGCGTGGAATATAAAAGGAAATTAAAACAATAACACGATAGATGCCGATCACATCTATCCTTTTATAGTTGAGCTATACATGGGGAAATTTGTCAGAAACCAACACAAGCGAGAAAAAAGCCCTTTCCCTGAAATTGAATGATGTGGAGTAAGAATTCCATAATTTAAGAAACGTTATGCAATTGGTAAGGTTACTATTGATATTTATGAGGAGTTTTCATTAGAAATGAAAAGGAATAAGGAGTGTCTTTTGAAACAACTCAAAACGCTCGACCCAAAATTATCGAACTCTAAAGAATTGATACATTTTACTTGTAAATTATCCGCAAATTTCACTCCTGTTTGGGAGTTAGGCGATTATTACCAAATGCAGATTTTTCAAAATTCTCTGTTTCCTTTCGGTTTGGTCTATGATGTAAAAATTGAGCATTATCGAACCCCGGTTGTAAATAAAGTCATCGGCTATGTCGCCGATTTATCAGTGGGTTTAGGGGAAATGAAAAAGCCGGACTCTCTAAATTTGTTAGAAAAGTCCGGCTCAGTACCCACTACGTTTTGAGATTAAGGTTAAAAAAATGGAGTATTT
>CAISYK010000597.1 GCA_903889605.1 uncultured Bacteroidota bacterium | reverse complement strand
TTAACAAATTGTCAAATTAAGTTTAACTTTACGAAGAAAAATGAAAAACAGGTTACGTTTTTTTGAACAATTTAGTAATGTTGTTAAAAATTACATTAAAGCTTTGTTTTTCATATTTGACAACTGCTTGCGGATATATTAGAGCAGAAACAGCATCAATTAATGCCGCTGCAGCTATTGCTGCGCTTGAAACTGAAAAGTATATTTTGATTTTTTTTGAAATAATAATTTATGAGTAAAATAAAAATTTCCGTAGTATCATATTTAAATTCAAAGCCATTTTTATACGGCTTAAATCATTCCCAATTATTAGATAAAATCGATCTGCAGCTTGACATTCCATCAGTTTGTGCTCAGAAATTAATAGAAGGGAAAGTTGATATCGGCCTGGTTCCTGCAGCAGTTCTGCCTAAATTAAAAGAGCATTATATAATCAGTGATTATTGTATTGGCGCGGAGGGCAAAGTCGCATCTGTTATGTTATACAGTAATGTTCCATTAAAAGAAATAAAAAACATTTTACTCGATTATCAGTCAAATACATCGGTAGTATTGGTAAAAGTCCTGGCCAATAATTTTTGGAAAATAAATCCTATTTGGATTCCGGCTAAAGCTGATTATGAAAACGACATAAATGGAAATACTGCGGCCGTTATTATCGGTGACCGCACATTTGGACTTGAAAACATATACGCCTATTCGTATGATTTAGCTGAAGAATGGCAGAAATTTACCAATTTACCATTTGTTTTTGCCTGCTGGACTGCAAATAAAAAATTACCAGACGAATTCATAAATGAATTTAATAACGCATTAAAATTCGGAATTGATAACCGCCCCAAATTAATAGAGCAATTAATTGAACAAAATATCTATTCTACTGATTTGGATGTATATCTTAACCAGAATATTAGATATGATTACGATGATGCAAAAAAAGAAGCTTTAAACCTGTTTTTGTCATATATCTCACAAGGACAGCTGTTGTAGATTTTTGGACCAAAGCAATTTCAGAAGCGAAGGCTCTGATTCGGGTCAAATATTGCATATTTGGAATTTTTCAGCATGTATTTCCGAATATATTGTATTAATAATCTTGACTTGACTTCCATCTTATCAAAAATCTTAGGTATAGTTAGTCAACAATTGATTTACAAAGAAATTATAATTGACGCGAGAACGATTGCGTCGCAGAAAAACATTCGTAAAACCTCAGTGAATCTCAGTGTTATTAGTGCCTTAGTGGTGAAATTTGTTTTTGTTTGAACAACCTTATCAAAAATATATTTTGTATTAAATTCTCCGAAAAAAAATATACCTTTAAACCAATAAATCAATTTAATATATACGAATGCTGCTTTCGCATTTTTTAAAAATCCGCCGTAAAGTTTATCTCGATAATAATGCAACTACGAGTGTTTTGCTGAGTGTTGCCCGTAGAATGAACCATGTTTTAAGAAAACATTACGGCAATCCTTCTTCTTTATCTCATGATGCTATTAAATCTTCTGTTATTATTGATGATTCAAGAGCAGTAATTGCTGAGACGGTAAATGCCGATCGCTCTGAGATATTTTTTACAGGAAGCGCTTCGGAAGCAAATAATGCAGTTATAAAATCATTAGCCGAACATTCTTTCCCAGCTAAGAAGAAAATACTTTCCACACCAATAGAGCATGCTTCTGTAATGTCATCGCTTGCCTATCTGGAACAAAAAGGATTTTCAATCGAATATATTCCAGTTGATTCGAAAGGCAGAGTACTAATCGAATCCTTTCAGCAAATGATTGACGAGGCCACCTTTTTAGTCTGCTGTATGCTTGCTAATAATGAAATTGGGGTTATTCAGGATATTAAACAAATAACTGAAATTGCTCACTCCAAACAAGTCCCTGTTTTCAGCGATTGTGTACAGGCGCTTGGCAAAATCCCTGTTGATTTAAAAGAGCTAAATGTCGATTACGCATCATTTTCTGCGCATAAGATACATGGGCCAAAAGGCGTTGGTGCAATGTATGTGAATTCGGGAAGTTTTATCAGCTCATTTATTCATGGAGGTCATCAGGAAAATGGATTAAGAGCCGGCACCGAAAGCATACACAATATTGCTGGCTTTGCCGAAGCTTGTAAAAACGTAAAGAAGAATTTGAAACTATCTGTTAAAACAAAATTGATCAAGGATTTTTTCATAAATGAATTGATCAGGATAAAACCTGATATTATCTTAAATTCTGTTTTAGATGAAAATTGTTTGCCCAATACAGTTAATGTTGTTTTTACTGGTGTTAACAACGCAGCCCTAATGGCGGCTCTTGATTATTTCGGCATTGCTGTTTCGGCCGGTTCTGCATGCAATACACAGTCGAATGATGCCTCGCATGTGCTGAAAGCAATAGGCTTAACCGATCAGCAAACACGGGAGTCGATTCGTTTTAGCTTGCCGGCAGACATCTCAAAAAGTCAAATCAAGTATGTGTTATCTATTTTAGAGCAGGCCGTATCCGAAAAACTGCCGTCTATTGGGATGCTTGAACCTAAGCAATTAAACGAAGAATTGATAAATCACCCGGATACATTAATTGTTGATGTTCGTTTTTGGCATGATCGTTTGATAGTTAAAGGCATTCCAAATTCACGTGAAATTAATTTCTTCGCATTTAAAAAATATTTCAAACACTTTCCGCTTGATAAAAATATTATACTTGTTTGTCAGGGTGGTTTTTTTGCGCCAATTATCGGGTATGCGATGAAACAACATGGATACAAAAATGTACAGTTTTTAATGCTCGGTATAATAGGATGGCAAAAAGCCAATCCTGAATTATATAATAAAATTGCAGGTAAAAATATTATTAAATTATAAATATGAGATTTCATTTAGTTGACAAAATTACAGAGATTTGTTATGATAAATATATTGTAGGAGTAAAGTGCATAACGCTTGCCGATGATGTATTTGATGAGCATTTTCCCGGGTATCCTATTTTCCCCGGGTCGCTGATATTAGAAGGGTTGGCGCAGTTAAGCGGTTCTTTTTTTGAGATCTTGATGAAAGAACATAATTATGCCTCTAAAAGATCGGTGTTAACCATAGTAAATCATATGAAATTTAAACGCCCCGCTTATCCAGGCGATAAATTGATTTATAAAGCTGAAATAAAAACATTTCGTGTAGATGAATTTGGGGTAACAAAAGTTACTGCTTATCTCGATGGCGAAGTATTAGCACAAGGGGAAATGTTTTTTAATTTTTTCGACATCCCGAATGCCCGCTTGCAGGATTCAAGGCAGGAATTGTATGATATATGCCTGCGCGATGTTAAATATACGTGAGAGCGGAAAATCAGCTTCGCATAATTGGGCTGCGTTTGCTTTTTAGATGCAGATTCAAATTTCAAATTCCCATTTAGTATTATACACTGCGGTTTTAAAACATTATCGGCTAAAAAAATATTTTTTTTGAAATCACAAAACATTATAAAACAATAAAAACACAAACAAGTTTCTAGGGAAAATATTTGCTCCTTCGGATGTTCACAAGGAGGGCAATGGATGCACAAATGCCCTTTCATTATCAACAATGCGTTAGGGATTGCAGCGAAAATCCTTTTTGTGAGGAACGAACAAAAAGATTGAAGCGGAAAGCCCGGCCCTTTCTTTTTTAAGAAAGGGAACGCCCGAATAAAATTATTTATTAAAAATATAGCTCTAAAACATCTTTATTAAACAATAAAAACAATACCGGAACTTCGGAACAAAATATTTATCAAATGAGATTATCTTTTAATACATTTCCTGCAGATTCTGTGATTCCGGTAAACGATTTTGTGAAGAATAGGAAAATGGCGAAATATTACAATCGGGAGACACAAGCTGCCATGGTCACGGTTGGCATGCTTCTGAAAGGAATTGATATTTCGCCTATTACTCCGATTTTTTATGCAACAGGCATTGTCGAACATGAAGAATACGATCTGCATAAAATTGCCTCAAATTCTGTTGATGAATCAGGACAATTTTCCAACCAATTATTTATTGATAAAGGTATGGCGCAGGTATCGCCGTTAACGCAATTCAAGATTTTGTATAACATGACATTGTGTTTTATTTCTATTGAATATGGCTTAAAAGGAGATAACGCTGCTGTATTTTCTTCTGCATCAGGCTTGATTACAAATGCAGTTTATTCCACACATCAAGATTTTGTGATAATTGGATCAGGCAAAGTTTATGCCGACGGAAATATTGAGTCAGGATTTGCATACTTGAATAAAGAGGAATTAGAAGCGCTGCCTTCATTTAATTCCATGACTGAGAGTATTGAATTGTTTAGATATTTACAAAATAAAACTGCACCGCATGGCTAGAGTTGTTATAACAGGAATAGGCGTGAATTCGCCCATTGGCTGTAATTTAAATGAAGCCTTAGAAAATATCCGAATCGGAAGCAGGCGGTTAAACCATATTAAAAATATAAATTCCGATTTTTTTCCAACTGATTTTTGTGCAGAAGCAAAAGAAAATGGGGAAGTAATAATAACCCCCGGCAGCGTAGATCGGAAATCATTTTTTATCAATCGGGCAATTCAAGAACTTACCGAAACAAATGATTTTCTAAGCCGGTATTCTCCTGAAGACAGGATGATCCATATAGGTTCAGGCATTGATTATTTCGATATGGCCGGCTTTATTAATAGCGGCGATTATGAAACAAATACCTGGCAAAACCACTGCATCAGAGCCGTTAATGTTGTTGATGGAATTGCAAAAAAATATAACATATCAGGCGGACATCATGTTAATGTTTCGGCTTGTGTTGCCTCATCACAATCTTTGGGACTTTCGTTCCGGATATTAAAAAAAGCAAGGCAGAAAGTGATTATTTCCGGCGGTTTCGATTCGATGCTGTCGCACCTGCATTACATGGGTTTTTATAAATTGGGCGCCCTGTCTGATTTTAAAGGAAATGCAGAGGAGGCTTGTAAACCATTCGATAAAAATAGAACAGGGCTGGTTATAGGCGAAGGCGGAATTGCTGTTTTACTCGAAACTGATGATACAGCTCCGAAAGATAAAATTCTGGCAGAGATAGTTGGTTACAGTTCAACCCTGGATGCATACCAAATCACGGACCCCGCCCCTAGCGGAATATCATTGGCGCAGGCCGCAAAGGAGGCGATTGCTGAAGCCGGGATTACCCCATTTGATATCGATTGTGTTCATCTGCACGAAACCGGAACAATAAAAAATGCCTTAGCCGAATCTTGTGCTATGGAAATTATTTTCGGAAATCGATTTAAAGAAATACCTGTATATTCGATGAAAGGCCAGGTAGGCCATTTGATCGGAGCATGCGGGGCAATTGAAATGATAGGTGTTGTTTATTCCATAGTGAACCAGCAAGTGCCGCATACGGTGAATTTCTGTACTCCAGATTCAAATGTTCCATTGCGGGTTATACAAAATAAACCGCTGGATATGAAAATAAATTATGTACTAAAATTAAATGCTGCTTTTGGCGGACAAAATACTGCGCTGGTAATTAAAAAATATTAATTGCTGCGTATTTATGATTTCAAATATGCAAAAAACAAACATTGTAATAACGGGAGCTAGCTCCGAAATAGGACTGGCCATTTGTCGAAAATTCGACAGCGAAGAAAATCATTTGCAGCTGCATTGTTTCAGCAACAAGCAAAAGCTCGAAAAACAAACTGCAGATTTCAAAGCGTCTGTTGAGATTATTGCCTGCGATTTTACCGACCAGGACGCTTTGGTTATATTTCTTGCCCAATTAAAAAATGTTTCAATACTTATTAATGCAGCGGCGGTTACAAAAACTAATTTGCTTACAAGTATTTCAGATAAGGATATTCAGCAAATGATGCAGGTGAATATTTATGCCGCCATTAAAATATGCCAAGCCGTAATTCTCAATATGCTGATAAAACGTAAAGGCGTGATTTTAAATATTTCGTCAGTTGCCGCTTCCAAGGGTAATAAAGGCCAAACAATCTATGGCGGAACTAAGGGTTTTATTGAATCTTTTTCGAGGTCTCTAGCTGCCGAAACCGCAGTAAAAGGAATACGTGTTAATTGTATTGCCCCCGGTGTTATTGAAGCTGGAAGCATGATGGATTTACTGCACAACGCACCTGAAGAAGTAAAGCGAAGCATTTCACTTAATAAACTTGGTAAACCTGAAGATGTTGCGAATTTAGTTCATTTTATTTGTTCTGATAAAGCTGGTTTTATTACTGGTCAAACGTTTCATGTAGATGGAGGATTTCAACAGGGGATTTAATATTCAAAAATACTTTTCCAAATTTAAATAAAAAAATGTATGTTTAATCAGCTATTGACATAAACAAACTAAGACTAATTGTACGAAAATACTATTGAGTCAGTCGAAATATGTGCGATATCTTCTAAACAAAATAGCTATTGAGAATATTTGCAGCACGGCTGATGTAAAGCCTTTTTTAAATTAATATGTCCAACATTCAATTGTTCTTATTTAAATTCAGCATATTTGTATTAGCGGCAGTAACTGTTTAATACTAATTCGGAAATATTAAAAGACTTAGAATATTAAGGAATAATTTAAAAATTTTAGACACTAAAGAAGAAATCAATTTGCCGTAGAGATTAGTCTTTAAAAAGCAGATAGTTATATAGAAAACTAATTGAAGATATAAAATATGTTATCATTTATTTTAAAATCTGTTCAAGGTGCAAAGAGCCAGATGAAATATTTTATCCTTTTTCTATTATTATCCTTATCCTTATCAAAATCTTTTTCACAAGTTATAATTTATCCTCCCGCCCTGTCTCATGGAAGTAATCCAACTGTTATACAATTAATGTATGGAGTTATAAACAATACAAGCTCTTCTGGTTTGAATGTTTATGTACACCTTGTTTGTACAAATTCAGGGCAGCCTATTGCGGATGTCAAATCAAAAGCTTTCATGCTGCCATCAGGCATTACCATGATTAATTCACAAAACGCTGAAAATTTACTCTATCCTGTTGATGTTAAATATACTGATAGTAAATATCTATCCTACGGAATAAGAACAAGTACATTACCTCCCGGAACTTATGAAATATGCATTACTGTTTTAAAGGCTGTCAATGATTCTGCTGCCGGTAAAAATTGCTATTCCCTTACAGTTGAAAATTTCACTTCAGTTAATTTATTAACACCAATGAATAATGGAATAAGTAAAAATTCATATCCCATATTTACTTGGTCAAAGGTTACAGGCTCTGCATCGGCTTTCAGCAGCGATATTTATTATTCAATTAAGATCGTTGAAATAATTGATGAACAGTCTTCTATTATTGCTGTGCAGTCAAATCCAGCTGTGTTTAAAGAAGATCAAATAGATTTCAACCTTTTTCAATATCCGATAACATCGCATCCGCTTGTGCCCTGCAGGAAATACGCATGGCAGATTGAGGCTTTCCAGGGAATTGGTATCAGCAAAAAAAGCCTTATTAAATCCGAAATATGGAGCTTTAGGGTTGATTGTGAACAAGAGATTCACTGGGTTCCAAATGGACAGCCGCCAGAAGTTGCAGCAAAAACTAAATCAAAGAAAACCGCAGTTAATGATCATGGATTTTATTATTCTCTAAGTACTGAATATTCAAATGAAGTTGTTGAAGTGAATGATACACTGTTCCTGCAGATTGACAATAATTATTCTTCCGGTTCTAACCAGCTTTCTTACACTATCAGAAACCTTACAAATAATAAAATTTCTGCATTAACAAAACTCGATATAGCAGCAAGTCAAGGAATAAACAGGATCACTTTGCCTATACAAAATTCCGGAGTGGCAAATGGTGAGTCCGGCATCTTGACTTTGTATGATAATAATAAATACTATTTCCTAAATTTTAGGCGAATAAAAAAAAAGTAACAAACGATCGTGAAAAATAAGATCATTATTTTTATTGCACTGCTGAGCTTGTCCTCAGTAATAACGGCACAAACAGGTGGTCCGGGCCAGCCTGAATTCATGCAGTTTAAACCGGTAACTGCAACTGATCTTGTTAACTTATCCAGCGGGTCATTTTCGTATAATATTCCTCTTTTTGAAATCGGAGGTTATCCGTGTAATATTTCTTACCAATCCGGACCGCAGATGGATGAAGTAGCCTCCATGATAGGCCTTGGGTGGAATTTAAACATTGGTGCTATAACACATACCATGCGCGGTCTGCCGGATGACTTTAATGGTGATTTGATAACACGTACCATTTATATGAGGCCGAATATTACAATGGGCGGCAATTTTGACCTGGGTATAGAAGTTGTTGGCTTCCCGATTGGAGCTAATGCAGGCCTTGGTTTATTTTACAATAACTATAACGGCTTTGGGCTTGAGCGTAGTTTCGGTCTTAATTTTTCTGTATCCAACAGCAGCAAAAGTGCAAGCGCAAATCTTGGCATAGGTATGAAAGCCAATTCACAAAGCGGTGTTGATCTATATGCACAGCCAAGCGTTTCTTTGTCATCTTCCAAGAGCAATTCGATGTCAGCCAACGGCAGCCTTGGAGGTTGTATTTCTGTTAATTCAAGGGAGGGCCTTAAAGGTTCTATTAATGCTTCAATGAGTCTTAGTGCAAACGTAAATTACCCTAATCAGACAATAGCATGGCAGGTAAACAGTACAACGGACAAGTCTCAAGATCATAAAACTATGTCCACAAATTTGGCTAGTTTTTCTGCATCTTATTCATTTTCAAAATCGGCTGAAATCCCCCGTGTTTCTTATCCATTTAATACAACCTCATATACAGGAAGCATTAAAGTGGGAGGAGAAATTTATTTTTTGCATCCTAATGCAACGATGAAAGGGTATTATACTAAACAGGAACTCAGCACCAATATAATAAGCACACCAGCATACGGATTCCTGTATTCTGATAAGTCGCTTTCTGCCGGGAAAAATGTTCTTCTTGATTTTAACAGGGAAAAAGACCAGCCGTATATAAAAGATGTATCTAAGAGTATTGGTATTCCATTTTACACTAATGATATATATTCTGTAAATGCACAAGGCATCAGCGGTTCATTCCAGCTTAACAGAAACGACATAGGAGTTATTTTTGACAACCAGGTAGTTTCTTCAAGCACTGCTCTGAACATAGGACTGGAAGCAGGTATCGGCAACGCTTTTCACGTTGGTGCAGATATATCCACCACCTCCACCTCATCTTCTTCAGGGAAATGGCAGACCGGAACTACCGCTGAACTTGACTTTAAACCAATGCAGGTTAATGATCTTTATCAGCCTGCATATTTTAAAAATGCTTCCGATGTTTGTGTTGATGTGAATGATTTTTACACTAAACTTGATTTTGATAACCCTGTTAAAGTAGATTTAAAAAAAAGCGGATCCACTTCTGTAAATATGAATTCTCTTTTAATGGATCGTAATGGTTCGCAAGGTCCCATATCATCAAGCCTTTATAAATCTAAAAGAGATCCGCGTACAATTAATGTGCAGTATCTTACCGCTGAAGAAGCATCTAAATATGGCGTAAATAAAGATATTTCACAATATGCTGTAAACCAATTTGATTGTAAAAATATTAATTACAAGGTTAGCTCAAGCAGAACAGATGGGTATAGAAAAGCTCATCATATCTCTGAAATAACATCTACTAATGCTGATGGGATGAGGTATGTGTTCGGATTACCAACCTATAATATTACCCAGGAGGAAGTGTCATTTACATTAACAGGCACCGAAACTGTTGATGCAAACGGCTTAGTGCCTTATGTTCCAACAACTGCATGGGGAACAAACGGCAAAGACGGCTTTTACGAAAAAACAGTTACTCCGGCTTACGTAACTTCTAATTTGCTTACTGCAGTTTTAAGTCCCGACTATGTTGATGTTGACAGCAATGGTCCATCCATTAATGATATCGGCAATTATGTAAAATTTAATTATATCAATGCTGGTGTATTCAAATGGAGAACACCCTATGATGCCTCAAAGGCCACATTTAATAAAGCTTTTCTGAGTGACCCAACTGATAATAAAGCCAGCTTTGTTTATGGTGAAAAAGAACTTTGGTTTATCCATTCGATTGAAAGTAAAACTGAGGTTGCTGAATTCTATTATGATACAAACAGGCTCGACGGTTTAGGCGCGGTTGACAACAAAAAGTTATACAAGTTAATTAAGATTAAAATATTTTCTAAAAATGAAAGAGTGCTCAAAGGTGCTGACGCTGTTGCTATAAGGGTAATACAATTTACACAGGATTACGAACTGTGTCATTTAACAAAAAATTCATTAGCCCCTGGTAACGGCAAACTAACGCTGAAACAAGTTGCTATGTATTCAGGCAAAAGTATGCGTGAGATGCAGTCGCCTTATAAATTTTCATACGGTGAAATGCCGTCCGGTACTGTTGTAAATCCAAATTACAATCCCCGTAATGTAAATCGATGGGGCAATTATCAGGAAAATACCAACCCCGACATTTCTGCACCTTTTAACAATATTAATGACCCTTCAGTACGCCTTTCCAATGCAGATTTCCCATACTCCAGCCAGGATTCTGCTGCTATGACCCGCAATGCTTATGCATGGAACCTTACTAAAATTCAATTGCCCAGCGGAGGCACAATAAGTGCAGAATATGAGCCGCATCATTATGCCAATACACAGGATCAGCGCAATATGGAAATGTTTACAATTGAAGGCTTTGGAAAAAACCTAAACAGTAATTTTACAAGTTCCAATTTATACGATCCTTCAGGTCCATTTTATGAGCCTAATTATTTTATGAAAATTAAATTGAAGTCTCCGATTTCAACGGGAACAGCAATAGAAAAATACAACCAATTACTGTATCAATATTTCGATAATACAACTTCAGGTCCAGGTGGATTATCTCAGTATTATTACTATAAAACATTGATCCAATTACGTAACAATCCAGACAGAACTGATAAAGAAACTTCTTGGGAATGGATCAGCGGTTATTGTAAAATAGTTAATGTAGGTTTATTGGATGCGTCACATGCTTATATTCAGCTCAAGCCGGTCTGCATAAATGATAAATCGGAAAGCAGCTGCACTGATTATACAAATCCAATAGCAAAGAGTGCATTTCAGTTTATGCGGATGAACAGACCAGGATTGTGCTACGGACAAGATGAGAGCCAGCCTCTTCCTGATAACGTAACTTTGGAAGATTTTCTTGAAACACATGATCTGAAAAATAAGGTTCATGAGCAAACATCGGCCTTCAGTGAAGGGTTTAATAAATATGCCAGAGCAAGAAATTTTGCCAATAACGTTTCATTAAATAAGTCTTTCATAAGGCTATACAGCCCCGATCAGAATAAAATTATCGGAGGTTCCAGAGTTAAGAGGGTTATTACAAATGATAACTGGAATCAGCTTACATCCGGCTATGGTGCACCATTGCCTGAAAATAAAATATCTACAATTGATTACGATTACACTGACAGCATAAAAAACCCTGTTACAAATAAGAACCGATTGGTAAGCAGCGGTGTTACGGAATATGAACCTTTTAACGGAGGCGATGAAAACCCGCTTCACCTGCCCTCTTTTTATGATCAGCAGATAAAGATGGCGCCCGATAATAATTTATATGTTGAGCTGCCTTATAACGAATCTTTATACCCCGGAGCCAATCTTATATACTCTAAGGTAAAAGTAACTTCAAATATTACTGCAAAGAAAATACCCGGGACAGGGTATCAGATTCATGAATTTTATACAGCGAAAGACTTTCCGGTAAAAACTGATAATACAGAGATAGGAGATAATTTTGAGAAAAAGACTTCAATGCTGCAGGGGTTAACTACCAGTATCCTTGGAATAGGTGAGTTTCATGATTTTGTAACCCTCTCACAAGGCTTTTCTATTGTGCTCAATGATATGCATGGGAAAACTAAATCAACAAAAAACTTCAACAGCCAGGGCACCCTGGTATCAAGTGAGGAGTTTGATTATGCGTTGAATAAGAATCTGCAGCTGATAAAAAGAGACGGCACAATATATAATTCAGACCGCTTAGGAGTGAGTGTTTCAGCAATCTGCGACTCCCGAACAACGGAGCATAATACCGAAATGACTGGTGTTGATTTAAACCTTGATTTTACTATTCTTGCAATTGTACCATCGTTTTTGCTGGTTCCGTTACCAAAAGCAACTACAGAAACTACCAGGCTCAATTCGGTTTGTTTAAATAAAATAATTTATAAAAAAGGAATTCAGGTTAAGAAAACAGTTACAGAAAACGGCGCAAGGATAAGCACTGAAAACCTTCTTTTCGACGAAAACACAGGCAATACACTTCTTACCCGCACTACCAATGAGTTTGATGACTCTATATATTCTTTCCATTATCCTGCACACTGGATATATAAAGGGCTCAGCGCTGGTTATATTTCCTCTGATTTATCATTTACAATACCTGCAGCTACAGGATCCAACAACACAAAAATAATAAGCAATGCCGGTATTTTTGGCGTGTTAAATGAAGGAGATGAAATTGTTAGCAATAACGGAATCAGGTCATGGGTAACGGCCAAAAGCGGTTCTAATATTATTACACTTCAGCCTAAAATAGTCGGTGCTCCACCAATATCTGGTACATGCAGATTATTACGTCCTGGAAGAAGAAATCTGCTTAGTGAAGAAGCCGGAACAGTTGTTACAAATTATTATCCGATATATAACAGTAAACTCAATTTTGCATCCAACATTAATAATAAAGGAATCATTAATGCCAGCATGAAACAATATGCTGATAACAGGGTTAAATACTGCAGCTGCGATAATGCACCCGGCATTCCGAGTAATCCTAAGGATGAAGGAAATTTTATAGATTCGGTCAATATAACTTGTGCCGCTGAAACCTCAGGAGGCACAGGAAGTGCATCAAATTCATGTCACCTATTATGCAATTCAAACTTTGAACAAATACTCAATGGACAGGCTCCGGCCACTGCAGCTGCTTTAAATATGAGTGATGTTCCTTGTTGGGAAACTTCCGCAGCCGATAGTAAAATTATAATCACACATAACGGCTATAGTAATGTGCCTTCATATTCAGGCTCCTATTTTGCTGAATTGAAAAGCAATGATCTTTATCAAACTTTTTCTTCGACAAGCAATAATAATATAATTGTTTCTTTTGCACATAGGGCTGTATATTTTGCCGGCGGTACCGGCAATTCTATGAAAGTGTCAATAGGTCCGGACGGTGGCCCATACACGGTGCTGGGGACATATACCGAAAACAATAATGCCTGGGAATATTATTCATCAGCACCATATCCGATCAATGCCGGGTCTTATAGATTAATTTTTGTGTGTACTAACGGCGTTTGTTTTCTTGATTCGGTTTCTGTAACTTGTGTACCAGCTCCTCAAGTTGTTGAAACATGTCACCTGTTGTGCAATTCAAATTTTGAACAAATTCTCAATGGTCAGGCTCCCGCAGCTTTTGTTCAGACCAACCAAAATAATTTCCCTTGTTGGAAAACAACTGCCCCCGACAGTAAAATTGAAATCTGGCGCGGTGGTAATAATGGCGTACCTGCATATTCAGGCCGATATTTCACCAAACTGAACACTTCCAATACCGGCAAACTTTATCAGATTTTTTCTTCCGCAAGTACTAAAAATATAATGGTGTCATTTGCACATAGAGGACAATCAAGCAGCGCGGATAAAATTAAAGTGTCAATTGGGCCAGACGGCGGTCCATACACTGATTTAGGAACATACGCTGACAATAATACTGCATGGGGATATTATTCAGTGCCTTATACAATTAATCCTGGATCATATAGATTAATTTTTGAGGCCATCCCATCGAGCAATGGAAACAATGGAAATGGCGGGCAATCCGGTCAGCAGTCTGTGAATGTTTTTGATAATCCTTATTTAAACGGGAAGGTCGGTAATTGGTATCCTCTGAAAACATGGTCGTATTTGACGGGGCGGACAAGAAGCACTAACATGAATGACAACCAAACTAATCTTAGGAAAGACGGCATATTCACATCTTACAGCAGCTTTTTTAATCCACCTGCATCCATTGATGGCTCCTGGACCATTGCCCCAACAAACTGGCAATGGGTAGAAGCAGTTACAATTAAGGATGTAAATGGGCTGACGCTTGAAACAAAGGATGTATTGAACAGGTACAATTCAATGCTTACAGGATATAAACAAAAATTAATAACAGCAGAATCGAGCAATGCAAGGCAGCGCGAAATAATGTATGACGGCTTTGAGGACTGGAATTACTTACCATATTCAAGCGCATGTGACAGCAGTTACTTATGCCAGCCGGAACAAATAAACTGGAATGGGGCTTTTCAGATAGCTGTCGACCAATCGCATACCGGTAAATTCTGCGGTGAATTGGTAAATCCTTCCATTCAGATTTCTGTTCCTTTGGATATTAAAAATGGATGCGGAACAACTTTAACACAACCCAAATACTCAACAGAATCAAATGTTTCGTTGGCAGCAATTTCAAGAACCATTGTTTCAAACGGTGGTATGACTGGATCTGCGGCCGTTTCCAATGGGGAAGCTGTTAAATTGCCTGTTTCAAAGGCGGCAACGGCAGCATCTGATGGTTCTAAAGGCGAAACAGCAAATCCTGCCGGTTCCAGGACAGGTAATTATCAAACTTCTGACGCTGTGGAAATTACAAAACATCCTATTTCAATGGAAGGAAAGGACGTTGTTAATTCAGACGAAACTGACGAATCAGTTTGCTGTACCGGAATATTCAGGCCGACAAAAGGTAAAAAGTACATTATTTCCGCATGGGTTAAGGAAGGAAATAACGACCTCGCGTATACTTATACCAGCACCTATCTGACTATTGACGGTATTGTGTTTAAAACATCCGGGAATATTATTGATGGCTGGCAGCGAATATATGGTGAATTTACAGTGTCTTCAAATGCGGCAAGTCTTAATTTGAAATTTAACAAAGGCGGTAATCCTGCCTATTTCGATGATATCCGGATATATCCTGCAGATGGCAAAATGACAACCTACGTTTATGACAGGAATACCCAAAAGCTAACGTTTACATGTGATGAGAATAACTACTTCACCAAATATAATTATGATGGAGAAAATAATTTACAGTCAATTAACAAGGAAACAGAACAGGGTGTGCAGACAATAAAAGAAAGCCGTTCATCAACTCATAAAAACTAATGAGAAAATTCGCTGCGATATTTATACTTATGCTGCCTTTTGCTGCTTCTGCTCAAAAAGATTTGTTTATGAAGGAATTTAATGAGGTTAACAGCTGGTTCTTTAATCAGCCTGAAGTTGAGCTCATACAGAAATATATTTATTATAAAGATTCATCAATGGTTTCTCCGGTTGATTCATCTGTGTGTACAATTATTAAGAACAATACTGCCGTACATTATCGGATTGCAGGTATGGAATCCTTCTGCGATAAAGGATATATGGTTAAAATAAGCCATACTGATAAATTTATGAATGTTTCAAAAGTTGAAAAAACAGATACTGCCCAGCTGAGAAACATATTCAACGAAGGATTCGCAGGCTTCAATACATTCAAAAAAAATATGCCGGCAAAAAATATTAGTTCCTGGGAATTGGGAGGAGGAACAGCTGGAGTTATTTCTGCCGAATTAGTTCTGGATCTGAAGAACCAAAAAATTAAATTCCTGAAAATTTATATGGCCGGCAGTCACCCCTTGGTAAGTCCTTTTCGGAAACCAGGACAGACTTCAGATCCTACCGTAATAATAAAAGTGGATTACCAATATCTTTCAAAAATAAAAAAAGAGGATGTTCAATCGCTCTGCGATTTTATCAGCATTAATGAAGACGCTATAACGCCTTCTGAAAAATATAAGGATTACAGGATAAAATTATTAACTGAAAAAAAATGATAAAAAAACTCCTCTTCATTCTTTTTTCTTTAGGCTCGTTCTGCTTGTCGGCAGGTACTGGCCTTAAACAAGTTTATCCCATGAACGGAAGTAATTTTGTTATTAATAATAATCCAAATCAGGTAATCCATCAGGCTGTTTTAAGCGGCGGAATTAACTGGGCTGTATATGTAAACACAACCCTGGAATTTTATTCTCTAACCAATACTCTGGAGCTTAATCAGCATGAATCTGCCGACCTCCCGGTTAATTTTGAATATGACTTGACTGTAAAAGGCAAACTGGAATATTACCAGATAGGAAGTACAGCAATTAATACACAAATAGTTGAACTGCATATTAATAATAAAATGCATGGAAGCTCTAAGCGCATTGATTTTTACGCTTATTCAAATGCATACAATTCAAAATTCACAATAACATCACTTGTTTTAACCGGCACACCGCCGCCCGGCAAGGATTTGTTTACAGAGGTAGGTAAGATTGCCGAACTGGATTTTGGTATACAGCAAACGCATTTTATTCAACCCGTTTTCAGCACGGCTAATTTCATTACTAACATTAACGCTTGTGCTGACATTACTACTATTTCCAATGATCTGGTTTTGAGTTGGGCATCCGTAGTTTATGCCGAAGAATATGAGTTGGAAATTGTTTATGCTGATGATTATAAAGAGGACGGGACAGCGCTGCTTCAATCCGATATCTCCTATGACTTCAGGGAAAACGCAACCAGGGTTATAATAAAAAGTTTATTTTACAAGCTTCCGCTGATATACGACAGAGGGTATATACTGTATAGATTAAGACCTGTAGGACGCGGAGGCCCTTTATGGGATAAAAGAATACCCGGTCCATGGTCAGCGGGGCTTGCTTTTGGGCAGCTGAGCGGATTCACCAATAAATATCATGTAGCTGCACATACCGGAAATAAACTAAACTGGCAGGTAACAACCACTTATGCCGATGAAGGAAAACGGAAAGATATTGTGCAGTATTCTGATGGATTATATATGACCAGGCAAACAATTACTGGTGTCACTGAGGATAGAAACGTCTTTACAGAAAATATAAAAGACAATGGAATGCCTCTGAATGCTGGTTGTTCTGTAAACGGAATAGATAAACTTAAAGAGATAATAGCCCAGGAAAATATTTATGACTTTAACGGACGAGTCGGAGTGCAGATAATGCCTGCAGCAACCGGTATCCATAGAATGGATTATTTACCTCACCTGAATCAAAACTTAGCCGGCAAGCCTTATTCATGGAAAGATTTCGACACACTTACTGCCTGCAGTCTGCCTGCACGTGGTTTAAACCAGAGTACAGCTGGTGCTTTCGGAGCCGGCGGATATTATTCCGTTAACAATCCTAATAAAGTCGGTTATAATGCATTTATACCTGATGCCGTCGGTTTTCCTTTTTCAAGGGTTCAATATACTGATGATAATACCGGCAGAATCTACAGGCAGGGCGGAGTAGGTGCAGGCTTCCAACTTGGCAGCACTCATGAAACGAAGTTTTTTTACGGCACGCCAAATCAGGTGGAGTTAGATAGGATGTTCGGCACCGAAGCAGGATATGCAAAACGTTATCTTAAAAAAATGGTTGTGGATCCAAACGGACAAACCTCTGTAACATACGAAAATGCCTCAGGCAAAACCATTGCTACTGCTCTTGCCGGCAGCAGACCTGATAATCTTTTGCCTTTGGATAACGAGCCGCAGACGCCTGTTAAAATTGATATTGATTTGATGCCGGATAGTATCGTTGATAATTTTGCTCATTCCATGTCTATAAATAAACAGTTTACGGTGCCGGCTGCAGGTCCGTATGAATTCAATTACACTGTAAAAGGAGAACAACTTAATTACACCACATGCAATAACTTAAATATTTGTTTGGATTGTATTTATGACCTTTCCATTACGCTGCATTCAAATGACGGCTGTACAGTTCTGCCGTTTTTTAATTACACAGGAACCTTTGGCGATTTACTTCAGTCAAGTAAACTTCCCAACATTGATAAATCTTGTTACAGAGCATCTGGGAACGGTTTTATGGACAAAACCAATGATTTTCCTGCTGGGTTTATTAGAACTCTTGACCAGGGCAGTTATACTCTTGAAAAAAAACTCACTGTAAATAAAAATGCCGCGGACGCTTATGTAAACCTGGTTTTTGCAGATACATGCAGAGCAAAGTTTGATTCTTTTCTAAACGATGAAATGAGCAGGATTGATACAACGGATTGTAACCAAAGCTGTTCTTCCTGTAAAAATTCGTATCCAAATGATTATGCCGCCCAATGTGCCTCAATGTGTACCGAGCCGCTTAATGAGTGCGACCAGGCCAGAAAAATGATGCTTGCCGATTTGAAGCCGGGAGGACAATATGCTAAATTTTCTGTAGGCTCCGATGGTAAATATTATTCTAATGATCCTTTGTCAATTTTTAGTACATCCAGCAGTCTTCCTTCAAACCAAGCGCTTTCGGCCATAGTTAATCTTAACAGCACCGGCATCAATGATTCGCTGTACATAAACAACCGCATTAATAATTGGAATCTCAGTACAGCACAGGAAAATATTTTGCTGAAATCTCATCCGGAATATTGTATGCTGCAGTGGTGCGGGACAGAAAATACCGGAAAGAATTACGATCTAAAACTGCGCAGCGCAAATACACTTGCCGAAGCGTTAACAGCAGGAATAATAAGCAACGGCAGTACTCCGGCTGCTACATATATTCAAATGCTGAATAATGATCCTTTTTTCCCTCATCCGGGAACGAACTATTCTGCTTTCCTTGCATTTATGAATAATGTATGTAATACTAATCCAAACGAAAATATGCTTCAGATGGCCATGCACGCTGCTTACTGCAGTTCCAGCCCTGACATGCAGAATATTACAAATAATATATTAAATAATCCGGGCGGACCGCAGTCGAATGTAACGGCAACTGCCCCACCCTGCCAATTGCCTGCAAACTATCTGACAACTCATATATTCGGCAGTGATCCTAATACAAAGGAAATGGAATGGAAGATGCTGAGGGATTTTTATCTTTCGTACAAAGAAAAATATCTTTATGAAAGCCGCAGAGATTATTCCATAAATAACGGCTGTTTCAACGGGTGTATCGGAACTCAGAATTTCTTTTTTATGTTCTCGCCGCCAGGCTTCACTACTTCCGGATTTCCTTATTTTGTTGGCGGCAATAATGTCCATAACGGTTATTCATATTCAGGAGAAGGTTATATTCCTACAAACTCCTCGGAACCTTGCGGTTTATCTTATGCACTGTATCAGAATAAAGTAAAGCGCTTTACAAACCGCTATGATGCCTTTAGTCACACTACTTCACAAACACCTATCAACTTAACAGGTATTGATTTATACAATAACTGCCCATCTTTAACTGACGCAGCGAACATTCAATCGCAGATAACAGGAATCACAGGCAAGTTCTTATGTGATTCATTTCATGTTGTACAAACAAAGCTGCCATGCCCTATAAATGACTTAATTGGTATGCTTAACCAGAACCTTCCTCATGATGCCTTGGCTCATACTGTAATCCTTCAAGGAAATCAAATACCGGTTGTTTTCCGAAATTACGGCTCCGGGCAGATTGTAAGCAAAATAAAAATTGAGTTCAGCATCAGCCAATATCTGATTTCTTTTTATACGGGTGATAAATTAATTTGTGAATCATCCATTCCAATACCTCAAGGCGAACGCGGTTTTGTTTCACAGATATGCTGTCCAGTTGCTGTAACGTCAGGTCAAGGCTTCACAACATTTTCAATTACGCTTACATATTCTAATGGAACAAAACATACTGCCGGTTTTGGAACTAAATGTCCGTGGTTTGTGAATTGCGGTGATGCCCCATCAACAGGAACAGGCTCTTCCGCAGCCGTTTTATCCGCAGCTGAAAAGCCTGCAGTAAGTATAACAGAAAAAGGCAGAGCTGCTGTTCCTTCCGGGAAACAATCACCAGCCACAGTGAAAACCCCGGTAACGGCTGATAAACAAAAAGAAATCGCACGTAATCCATCAGTAAAAGCTGATACATGTAAAACCCTTTCTCCATTTGCCAACGAGCTGTTCAGCTTTTTAAACGAACTGAAAAAAACTAAGGCAGAAAAAGAAGGACAATATTCATACAATAAAGGCAGAAGCACTTTGTATTCAAGGTTTATTGGTGCATCAATGATTCGATATACCTATAATGAAAGCAAGGAATGCAGTCTGAGGTTTACTGGACGAAGCACGCACGAATTGAAAGATTCTACCTGCACAATAACTTTTGCTGACTGCAAATGGATGGGTTCAGGATTTTCACTCATTTCTATAAAACCATATTTTGACAACAGTAATGCACAAACCAATAAATTTATCCTTACTTACCTGGATGTCAAATCAAACCGGACGATACAGGTTATCGGCGTAAGCAGCTGTCTCCCTATAAATGAGTGCAAAACCTCGATACTGTGCGGTAATGACAGCCTCCTTCAGCTGCCTCATGATCCATCGAATTATAATTCATGCGTTGAAGCCAAGTATCTATTGGCTCGTGATAATGCTTCACAACGCTATACACATTGGGTTGACAGCATGCGCAATGATCTGGAGAAAAAATATTACGCAAAGTGCATGAAAGCCGCAGAAACATTAAGGTATAATTATTACGACGATCAATTTCATTATACTTTGTATTATTACGATCAGGCAGGCAACCTCACCCGTACAATACCACCAGCCGGTATAAGGCTTTTGAGTACCGCAGATGCTGCTGACGTAGATTATAAACGGATTCATAATTCAGGATCGAAAGTTCCTATGCATGCTTTTATAACAAATTATAAATACAATTCACTCAACCAGCTGACTTGGCAAAAAAATCCTGATGCAGGAATAACCATTTTCTTATATGACAAATTAGGCAGGATAGCAGCCTCGCAGAATTCAAAACAGAAACCAGTAAAAAATTACAGTTATACTTATTATGATATTCTGGGGCGTACTGTTGAAAGCGGTGAACTGCTCCTTAACGGCACTTTGAATCAAAGTACTGTGGATAACTATGCTGGCTGGGAAGCTTATTTACACACACTTTCACAGCCGCGCCGTGATATTACTTTTACGAAGTACGATGAAACATTTAATACAGCAATCAATGATAAATTTGGTTCAGCAGGGCAGCAAAATCTTCGCGGCAGAGTGGCAAGCATACTAAGTTTTGAAAATAATAATTTACAGGCTGACGGCAGCTACAGGCATGCAACACATTATACTTATGATGTCAGCGGGAATGTACCGGTAATTATTCAGGACTATCCTCTTACTCATCTTGGTGATAAAGTAATTGCATATAACTTTGATCTTGTAAGCGGTAAGGTTAATGAAGTCCGTTATGAGCCTGGAATGCCTGATGAATTCAGGCATAAATACAGTTATGACGATGGCTTGAGGCTGACAAATGTGTATACCAGCCGGAAAGGCATAATCTGGGAGCGCGATGCAGAATATTTTTATTATAAACACGGCCCTCTAGCCCGTACAGAAATTGGACAATTGAAAGTGCAGGGCCTTGATTATATTTACACTTTGCAGGGCTGGATAAAAGGTGTAAACGGAACTGATGAAAATGTTAAACAGGATGCAGGCAGGGATGGTATTGCATTAGAGAATGCTGTGCTGGGTACATCTGTAATAAATGGACAAAGTGTTAGTATCAGCGTGGAATCTAATCCAAATCTTAATTCAACGGCACCGGGTTACCATAGCCTTCACAATACTGTCGCTAAAGATGCTTTTGCTTATGTGCTGAATTACTATAATGGAGATTATAGTCCTATTGCAGGCACTGAGAATACAACCTCTGCAATGAATTCATCAATGGCTGGTGTGCAGCCTTTGTATAACGGCAATATCAGCAGGATGTATACTAATTTACAAACTTTAGGCGGACTGGGTATGAATTACAAGTACGATCAGCTTAACCGATTGAAAAATCAGGATGCTTTTACATTTATCGGTGCTGTTCCGACGCCGCTTGGTGCCTATGGCATGGATATGAGTTATGACGGCAACGGAAATATTCTTAGTTTAAACAGATACGGCAGGGAAAGTAATCCTAAAATGGATATGCTGAATTATCGTTATCTGGATGCAAATAATGCTGAGATACCAAATATGGCATCTCCGCCGGCCAATGCAACAAACAGGCTGGCAAGCATAAAGGATATGGTTGATCCCGGAGCATACCCGGAAGCAGGGTCCCCTGTTAACGGCACTGTTACAGATATTGACAATCAAAACAGCAATAATTACACTTACGATTCCATCGGCAACTTAACAAAAGATAATGCCGAAGGCATACAGAATATAAATTGGAACCTTCAGAATAAAATAACTGAAATTGATAAAACCGACAGCAGGCTTAATTATGCTTATGATGCATTAGGAAATAGGGTATATAAAAAATATAACTTTAATGACCATATTACTGAAACGTTTTATGTTCGTGATGCAAGCGGGACTGTAATGGGCACTTATGAATATAAAGAAAATATTCTTACCTGGAAGGAACAAGATTTATACGGAAGCAGCCGCTTGGGAATATGGAAGCCTGAACTGGTAATGGCAGAAAGCCATGTATGGCCCGGAACAACAGATTGGCAGAATATACAACCGCAGGCTATTATCCAGGACAGTCTTATCCGCGGAAGTAAACAATACGAACTAAGTAATCATCTTGGTAATGTGCTTGCAACTATTTCTGATAGGAGACTGCAAACCCTTCCTGCACCTAACGGAACATCAGGCATTACTGCTGATTTGCTGAGTGCGAATGATTATTATGCGTTTGGGGCGCAAATGCCGGGAAGGAGTTTTGTCGGTGCTCATGGGTATAGGTATGGGTTTAACGGAAAGGAGAATGATAATGAAGTTAAAGGGAATGGAAATCAGCAAGATTATGGGATGAGGATTTATGACCCAAGGCTGGGTAGATGGTTAAGCCTTGACCCTTTGCAAAAGAAATATCCAGAATTAAGTCCTTATCATTCATTTGCTAATAACCCTATTTTAGTAGTAGATAGAGATGGGAAGGAAAATATTGTATATGTAGCTATTTCGCCAAAAGCCTATTCAACTTTGGGTGTTATAAGAGCGGGATTAATGATGGCAGAAGCTCAAAAATCAATGGATAATATTGTTGGTGAAGGGGTTGTAAAAGTTCAATTTGCACCTGTAGGACTTGGCGAATTTGATATAAAAAATTTAGATAAAACTGATGCTGTTGTCGCAATTGGCAGTATAGCTGAAGTAGAAGGTTTTGCCAACAAGAATGATAATCCTATTTCTATTACGGAGGGGGATAATGTTGGAAATACAAGTAATCCAATTAGCGGTATAAATATGAAAGGTATTGTTGGAGGTGCTAATTTTTTAAAGGAATCTGTGGAAAGTACATTAGCTGGTATTATTGTACATGAAGTTGGACATGATGCTGTCAGAGGGCACCCCAATAAACCCGATAATAATGATTGGAGTGTTTCTGCATTTAAAGGAGGTGTTTATACAGACTATGTAACGAATACAGAAAACAATCCAGCTAGAGCCAAAGATAACCCCGCAAATAAGGACTTAAAATCAGATTATGGTAAAAAGTTTGATTTAAAGAAAACTCCAAAAGATAATTATAAACCAAATGAAAATAAAAGAAAAGATGTTCCTTATAAAACTAAATAAAAAAAAAGGTGTGTTTATGAAAAAAAAAATCACCCCATTATTTATTATTTTACTTTTTTGTATTTCATGTGTGAATATGGATAAGGGAAATACACAGGTAATTTCGGATAAAATCAGTTTTAATCTGGCTGTTGATGAAAATGATAAATTTCTAAATGATTCAATAATAGGGGACATCAGTAAAAATCAAAAAATTTATTGTTATAAGCCTAATGAATGGAATAAACTTAATAATGCCGAAATTTTTAGTTTAGTATCTAAAAATGATAGTACTTTCCCTAAACCAAACTATGACCCAGAATTTTTGATAAAAAATAAGGGGTGCGTTTATTCCAATGGGGATAAGAATTCTTACTTAGCAATAGAGCTTACATATATTACGAGTAATTTACAGGCATTGACTAAAGTTCAACTGGATTCTTTGGTAAAAAGAACGTTATTGGAGTACAAAAATATTTATCAATATAATTTAATAAACGGATTTAAAGGTTCTATTTTAACCGATACCATTGTAAAAACAAATGATAATGCAATTTATTCGGTATTTGAAATAATCTTGAAAAGAAACGATAAATCATATTATAAAAGATATGTTTCAATTTCATTTATTAATAATACGAAAGTATTTGCCAGTTATTCATCCGTATATAAAGATGAAAAGGATCTAGTTGAAAAAAGTTGGGAAGCAAAAAAACTAATGGAAAAAGTATCTCTAATCACCCTTAAGAATTAGTCCCGGCAGGTGTGAGTAATAGTTCGGTATGCTGGCGCGAGTTTTTTCAACTCATGCCGTTTATTAGTAGGCCTCTTGTCCTGCTTCTCCAACCAATCAACGGGTAAAAGTTGCTGTTAAAGTACAAGATTTTTAATGAATCGAAATATGAAAAGAAAAAAGATAAATAAGCTCATGAATATTAAAGATTTTTTATGCCCAAATACGAGATTTATTATATTAATAGTATCCGTTATCAATTTTTCATTTGCTTATTTCCAAAAAACAGAAAACAAAATTTATTGGAATGCG
>CAISYK010000596.1 GCA_903889605.1 uncultured Bacteroidota bacterium | reverse complement strand
ATATTTCATTAAAGTATTGATTAATAGTAAATAATATAGTATTATTGCATATTCGAATATAGAATATATTAAAAAATGAAAGCTCAACAACAAGTAATAAGCCCACAGGACATTGTAATTTTGCTTAAAATAATTGCTATTGGTAATACCTCATGGTTTCAAAATACATTAGCTGAGTCTTTACGCATCAGCCAATCTGAAGTCAGTAAATCCCTGATGCGCTCAAAATATGCTGGATTTTTAGACGCATCCGGCAAAAAAGTAAGCAGACTGGCATTAATGGAGTTTTTGCAATTTGGAATTAAATATGTGTTTCCTCAACAACCGGGAGCATTGGTTAGGGGGATAGCTACCGCACATTCTGCTCCTCCGCTTAGCAATAAAATTAAAAGCGAAGAACAATATGTTTGGCCATCCGGCAAAGGTACTTTAAGGGGGCAAAGCATTTTGCCGTTATACGCATCGGTAGTAGATGCAGTTATACAAGATGATAATTTATATGAGTTATTGGCATTAGTAGATGCAATACGGGTAGGAAGAGCAAGAGAAAAAGAATTAGCCATTCAAGAATTAAAAAAACGCATATTGGATGGAGAATAGAACAATCAACATTGCTGTGGTAGCCGAGGTTGCTCAAGCCTTGCAGGATTTTAAAAATCAAATAGTTTTTGTTGGAGGTGCTGTTGTCAGTTTATATACCGACGATCCGGCGGCTAATGAAATTCGCCCTACTGCTGATATTGATATGACATTAAATGTTGTTAATTTGAGTAACTGGTCTGATATTCAAGAAAAACTATCCGGACTTGGTTTTCATCCCGACCCTATGGGCCATGCCATTTGCAGTTACAAATACAAGGATATTCCAGTGGACATTATGCCAGCCGAAGATGGTCCGTTTGGCCCTGCAAATAAATGGTACAAATTAGGTTTTAACGATTTATGGATAGTTAAAGCAAAGGAAGAAGAAATTCAAATATTACCGGCACCATGTTATTTGGCAGCAAAATTTGAAGCCTTTAATGATAGGGGAAAAGATTACCGAACAAGTCATGATTTTGAGGATATTATTTACATAATAGATAATAGAACTACCATTGTTGAAGAAGTAAGAAACACACTTCCTGAAATTAAAACATTCCTTCAGGCTCAGTTATTAAAATTGATTAGTAATAGTAATTATGATGAAATTTTATCAGCGCATATTCATCCCTTAATTATTGCAGATCGAGAACCTATTGTGAAAGAAAAAATCAGTCAAATTATAGGCTTATAAAATGGGATTTATCTAACTCAATCTAATACTGCAAATTGGATACATTTGCTATGGTTAAGATTTTGGAGAAATTGAAAAAGATTTATTTTTGAAAAAGCGGACTGAAATTTTAATATTCAAATAATTAATAGACTAGAAAAAAAATGAGTAATCAAGAAGAAAAAACCAGCAGACAATTAACCAAAGACTGGCATTTGCCAAAACATGAATCATTCAAAAAAGGACTAAGAATAAATGCCCAAAAATGGTTTAAAGAAAATGACAACCCAACTCATTCCAAAATGGCCTATTGCCTCGATAAACATGATAATTGGAGCAAAAACATTATTCTTTATGAAGTTGCGGACTATATTAAAAAAATTAGAATTGAAAAAGAAGAGCAAAAAAAATTCTTCCCTTTACACAAATATGTACATCATGGATTAAGCAGTCAGGCTCTGGTTTTTAATCTTCTTGGTCCGTTAATAATAAGAAACGATTACTCCATTGTTAGAACTATTTAAGAAAAGAAACATTGTATTAAATAATGTTGTTTCTCAGTTTACGATAACAAGATTATTTTTTGTAATTCAGGACAGTTACCTGAAAACTGGACGGTGAAAAATTTAATGCAGAAGCATACTTCTGAACCATTCAACCCGCAAATATCAAATACCTTTTTCCGCGCAGGATTAATTGAAGCATGGGGACGAGGCACCTTGAAAATAATTAATGAGTGCAAGAAATACAAAATACCTGCACCTGTTTTCAAGTATGAGTCTCCTGCATTTTGGTTAGAAATGAATGCAAACAAGAAAAAAAATGTCACCGATAATGTCACCAGAATGTCACCAGAAATGTCACCAGAAATAGATGACCTTATTATTAAACTTATAACAGGCAATAGCACAATTACTACTGATGAGATGAGTGAAATAATTGGTAAAACAAAAAGAACTGTGCTCCGGCAAATTGAAAAACTAAAAGCAGATGGAATCATTGAAAGAGTTGGATATACTAAAGGAGGGCATTGGAAAATATTAAAATAAAACATTCTACATTTGTACAAAACAGTAAAGCCAGTTTGTTTTTTTTAATTATAGTATAAGTAGCCTGCATTTTGGTTAGAAATGAATAATCCCTGAATTAAAGTGTCGGAGAAAGTGTCGGGGAAAGTGTCGGGGGAAACATCTGATAAAATACTTTTTTACATTCAGGAAAATAATCAAATAACCATTCCTGAACTTGCAATGAAAATTGATGTTGCAGAGCGTTCCATAGAACGAAATCTTCAAACATTACAAAAGAACAATAAACTCAAACGCATTGGAGCAGCTAAAGGCGGGCATTGGGAAATTATAAATTAATGTCACCGATAATGTCGCCGATAATGTCACCGATAATGTTACCAGAAATGTTACCAGAAATGTTACCGATAATGATATTGTAATTGATACCGGAAATTATATTATCGTTAGGTTAATTCTAATTTTATTAATCGAGCGTTCAGTTTTTTTAATTGTATTATTTAGGTTTAACCCTATAAGCCATGGTTGGAAAATCAAAAACACAGACAATAAAGGAAGCGAAACGCGTTGCGGCTCATCACCAGCTTATTCCAAAACTTATAGCCATGGCTGAGAAAGGAGAGCCCGGCGAAAGAGATGTTGCAAAAGAAAAACTAAAGCAACTACTTAAAAAGTATAGCCTTTCTGAAAATGATTTACAAAAATCCAAATCAAAAGAACGTGTATTCAAAGTAAATGACTGGGACGACCACATGAATCTGTTATTGCATTGCATACTGGATACAAAACCTGAAGCCTCAATGAATGGTGATAAGAAAGCGAGAAAAATTTGTGTTTTATTAACTGATTTAGAATATTTGGAAGTAGCCGAAAAATTTAATTTTTACTGGTCTGAATATATAAAGTTGAAACATTCTGTTTTCGCAGCATTTATCCTTAAAAACGAAATTGGCATTGTTGAGGGTGTTGCCGAAGAAAACTCTAATGATTTTCATATTGAAAAAATTACGGAACTTATTAAAAATATAGAAGCTAAACCATT
>CAISYK010000595.1 GCA_903889605.1 uncultured Bacteroidota bacterium | reverse complement strand
TTCTTTGCGGGTGAATTCTTTATTTTTTTTCTGGTTGAAGATTGTATCCCTTGCTGTTATTTCTTTATGATAATGTTCAAAGGCTTTTTTATAATTTCCTCTTTGTTTATAAAAACGACTGAGCTGTCCATGAATATATTCTATATAAGGAAGATTACCTATTACCGTGTCAATTGCAAGTGCCTGCAGCATGTACTTTTCTGCTTCATAATATTTTTTTTCGTTGGAATAGCTATCGCCTATGTTTTGTAAATTTAACGCCATTCCGAATTTATTATCTAATTCTTCATTTATTTTTAGCGCCTTGAATAAATAGTCAAGTGCCTTAGGATGGTCGTTTTGATTACCATATACAGCACCGATATTACCAAGGGCCATTGCAATTTCATTTTTTTGACCAATTTCTTCTGAGATTTTCAAGGATTTAAGATAATAGCTAAGCGCTTTTGGAGAGTTGTTTGAATCCAAATAGATATTACCAATATTACCCAAAAGGCTCGTAATTTTTTTCTTATTTCCCAATTCTTCAGCTATTTTCAATGCCTTTGAATAATAGTCCAATGCTTTTGAGAAGCTGCCAAGCTGATGATATATAACTCCAATTCGGCCAAATGTGGTTCCAATGCCGCTTTTATCTTGGAGTTCTTCTTCAATTTTTAACGCCTTTAAATAATTGTCGAGGGCTTTGGGATAATCGCCTTGATTCTTATAAACCACACCAATATTACTAAAAGATGCAGCGATTCCGTATTTGTCTCCAATTTCGCTCCTTAACTTTAATGAAGTATTGTAATTATTTAAGGCTTCAGAGTAGTTGCTTTGATTTTCATATATAAGACCGATGTTGTTATAAGAATCGGCAATATCTTTTTTATTGCCAATCTCTATTCTAATCTTTAAGGAGGCTGTATTGTTTTTAAGCGCATCTGGGTAACGTCCCTTATAATAATGTACAAGCCCAATCGTGTGATAGGCATTTGCTATGCCTTTAGGCCAGCCTTTTTTATTCCCTATAACAATGGAGTTCGCAAATGAAAGAGCTGTATTTCCGTATTTTATAGCACTGTCGTAATCACCATTATTTATATATTGCTTTGATAAATTATTTAAGTCAGTTATCTTGTTTGTATCTGGTTTATCTGTTTTGAGGAGGGTGAGAAGAGAATCAATGGTATTATTGGATCCATTGCTGATATTTTTGTTTTGAGCAGAACAATTAAAAATTAAAAGTGCAGAAATTAATACTGCTGAAAGGAGAATTTTTTTCATAAGCCTAAATTACAATTAAATATTATTACCTATATTGGTAACATCTATACTGGCAGTAAATCACAAAACCAAAAACCTTTTGTTGGCTTTGGTTCCACATCATTATCCGAATTATTTATTTCCAAAGGTTTAAATATTTTTTCTCCGATTGTAAATTTTACAGGAGTTTTAAAGATGGGCCCTTCAAAACAGAAGCTATGATATTCGCCGTTTTCGCCGCATGGGTCTATATTGTTTTGAAGGGTATTAATAAATTCTTCCGTTATCTCTTCTCCAACTCTATGTTTACCCAAATAAGCATCGTTTACACAGCATGTAATCGTTTTAAAACCGTTTGCTAAAAACTCGGTAATCAATTCTGAAGTATCTCTTTTCCATAATGGAAATTCTGCTGTCAATCCAACTTTCGCCAAGTTATTTTCGCGGTATGCTCGCAAATCTTCAAGGAAAATATCACCGAATATTACTTTACTTACACCCATTGCTTTATGTTTAAAAAGCATGGTCTCCATTGTTTGTTCATATTCAGCATTCGTACCTTCACTTACATACATTTTAAGTAATGGTATGCCAATGTATTCAGCCTGTTTATCCAACAGAGCTTCGCATACACCATGCATCGAAACTCTTTTAAATTCAGCATTAAGTGTTGTCAGCAAAGCCGCAACTTCATATTTATTTTCCTGTAATACTTTATATAATGCCAGAGCAGAGTCTTTCCCTCCGCTCCAGCAAAAGATAACTTTTGGTTTCATGTTGTAAATTATTTGCCTTTAAATTGTCAAATGTAATTCGCCATTTTTTTCATTCCCTGTATTATTTCGATAATCCTACTGGTCGTTTCATCTTTATTTGAAACAAAAATTGCCGGGGATTATGCCAACAATAA
>CAISYK010000594.1 GCA_903889605.1 uncultured Bacteroidota bacterium | reverse complement strand
GGTGTCGGGTTTTGCGGTAAAATTAATTGGCACATGGGGATGTTGTTTAAATTAATAAGCAAATACCTACACCTCAGCTTAATAAATTTAATTGTTTTTTCAGTTTTTCTTAATTATTGCCTTTTAAAATAATTATCAATAAAAAACAGAAGCATAAAAATTAGAAATCATGAATAAAAGAGCCGCAATTCAGAGCAGGAGAAACTATCATCCGGAAGGTAGCGGAACCATAACCATTTTAATGGCAATTATAACTTTAACAATTATTGCATTAAGCATATTTTGATATTTTTTATTATCTGCATATTTTCCTATTAAATATTATTTCACATCTCATTAAATCACTAACAATCACAAATAAATAATTAGAAACCATGAACCAAAGAATCGCTATCCAAAAAAGTAAAAATTTTCATGAAGAAAGTTCTGAAAGTAAAATCATTTTGATGAAAATTAGCATTATTGCACTTATTGCTTTCAGTGCATTCTGCTCCGTATATTTTTAACATTTTAAGTGTTTATTGAAACTTTAAGGAGTAGTTTTGCAATAGTAGATTATTGATTTTTAAGCAGTTAAACAAGGCGTTTCAAAGTGTTAATATTCATTGCAAAAAAAACTTGTGTAGGAATTTTAAATATTCCTATATTTACGCGCTAATTTGAATAAACAGATTTGAGATATGAGTATTGAGCCTGAGTCGCTTTCTTCATTTTGAAGAATAAAAAGCATCTTCTTTCTCAAGCCTCATATCCCGCATCTCAATACTAAATAAAATATGCTAAGAAAATTACTCACTACCTTATCGATTGTTGTTGCATCAGCTGGACTGATGTTTGCACAAAACGAATCTGCCATTAAAGTAACCCTTAAGGACAAAGCCAACAGTTCCACAATTCCATTTGCGAATGTAATCGTGGAAATGGGAGGAATCCAAGTCGGTGTTGGTACTACCAATTTTGATGGTGAAGTAACTATCAAACCTTTAAACCCCGGCAAATACACTGTAAAGGCTACCTATGTAGGTTATCAGACTATTCAAATGTCGGATGTAAATTTGTCCGTCGGGAAAACAGTTTATTTAAATTTGGAAATGACTAATGCTGGTGGAATTACATTAGGCCCAGTTGAAACTTTCATATATACCGAACCGCTTATTGACCCTGATACAAAATCCGGATCCACTGTTACCCGTGAAGAATACCAAAACATGGCATCCAAAAACATTAATTCGGTTGCAGCAACTACTGCCGGTATATATCAGGCTGATGAAGGCGGAGCTTTGAATGTTAGAGGTGCGCGCTCCTCAAGTACAGCTTATTATATTGATGGTGTAAAAGTTATTGGAGGCGGCGGTGTTCCTCAGTCAAGCGTTGAACAGGTAACTACAATTATCGGCGGAACTCCGGCTGAATACGGCGATGCTACAGGCGGTATTATTGCTATCACTACAAGAGGTCCAGCAAGTTCTTACGGCGGAAGTATCGAATTAATTTCATCAGGTCTCGGCGAAAAAAATGGTAAAAGCAGGGGCCTCGATGCCTTTGGATATAACTTTGTCGGTTTTTCTATTAATGGTCCGCTTATTATTAGAAAAGATTCTGTTGATAACGTAAAAAAATCTGTCTTAGGCTTTAGTATTTCTGGTGAAGTTTTTACAGAAAAAGATCCTGACCCATCAGCTGTAGGTTTTTATCAGGTTAATAAAGATAAATTGGCCGAGTTGGAAAAATCACCGTTACGCGCTAATCCCAACGGTGCCGGCGGGTTTGTACTTAACTCCGAATATGTAACTGCAGGTGATTTAGAAAAAATTAAAGCCAGAAACAATGTACGATCTAATTCTGCGCGTTTAAACGGTAAAGTTCAATACCAGCCAACTGCAAATATGGGTATTACTTTCGGCGGTTCTATTGATTACAACAATAATCATGGTTTTGTTTATGAATACGCTTTATTTAACCCGGTAAACAACCCTCAGCAAATTTCCAATACATGGAGAACATACGCTAAACTTACCCAAAAGTTCAACGCTGTTACAAAAGAAGAAGCAGAAAAATCAAATCAAGCAATTACAAATGCTTATTTTACTTTACAGGCAAGTTATGCAAATACAACAAGTAAAACTCAGGATGACAATCATTTAGACAAAGTATTCAATTACGGTTATATTGGAAAATTTGTTCAAAAGAAAGAAAATAACTATATATATGAATCCCGCGATAAATATGATTTAAACGGAGACGGCATTAAAGATACTGTATCTGCTTTCTTTCTTAATGGTTTCAGAGATGTTAGTCTTACATTTACACCAAGCGACATAAACCCAACTGGCGTGCCGTATACAAACCAGTTTTATGCGAATACCGATCCTGGAAGTATATATAATATGAATGACGTTCAGGCAGGTTTAGGCTTGATGAATGGCGATAGACCCACAAATATTTACGCTTTATGGTATAATACCGGACGTCAGTATAATGGCTATTCAAAAAATGATGAAAGCCAGTTCCGTGTTTTTGCCAATTTTTCGGCAGATATTAAAAAACATGCGGTTCAGGCAGGATTTGAATTCGAGCAGCGAACACAAAGGAGCTATTCTTTAAGCCCTATTGATTTATGGACTCACATGCGCCAGCTGGCTAACAGTCATCTTACACAATTAGACTCTACTCCGCATCTTAACTCTGAGTTATCAGGAACTTATCTGTATTATGATTTTAATCGTTTAAATGATGGTACTCAAACACAATTTGACAGAAGTTTAAGAACTGCTTTAGGATATGATAAAAACAGCACTAATTGGATTGATGTCGATTCTTATACTCCCGATCAAATTGAAAGTTACGGAGGTCTAAAAATGTTCAGCCCGGATGACTTATTAAATTTCGGCAGTGTATATTATTACGGGTATGATCATACAGGAAACAAATTAAATGGAAATCCTAGCCTGGATGATTTTTTCACTAAAAAAGATGCAAATGGAAATTTCACACGTGAAATCGGTGCATATCAGCCAATATACATTGCTGGTTACATGCAGGACAGATTTGATTTTAAAGATTTAAAATTCAATATCGGTTTACGTATCGACCGTTTTGATGCAAATCAGAAAGTATTGAAGGATAAATATCTATTGTATGAAGCTAAAACTGCTGGAGAAGTTAATTTTGCTTCTGAATTTTCTACAAGCCGCCCATCAAATATTGGTGATGACTACATAGTATATGTTGACAATAAAGATAATCCTACAAAACCTGTGGGATACCGCAATGGTGACAATTGGTACAATGCCCAGGGTACTGAAATATCAGATCCTAATGCATCCTTAGCTGGAGGAAATACTGTTGACGGAGAAATTAACCCTTATTTGCTGAACCCTGCTGAAGCTAAAAACAAGTTGCTTTCTTCAAAGGTCTTCGAAGATTATACACCTCAGATAAATTTGATGCCGCGTATTGCCTTTTCATTCCCTATTTCTGACGTAGCAAATTTCTTTGCTCACTATGATGTATTAACTCAGCGCCCTCCTACTGCTAACAGACTTGACGTTTTACAATATTTGGATATTCAAAAAAATGTAGGAGCTTTTATTAATAACCCCAATTTAAAACCTGAAAGAACTACTGATTATGAATTAGGATTTACCCAGGTTTTGAATGAAAAGAAAAATTCAGCTATTACTTTATCGGCATTCTACCGTGAATTAAGAGACATGGTGCAGGTTGTTCAGGTATACAAAGCCTTTCCGGTTACTTACAACTCATTTGACAATATTGACTTTGGAACAGTTAAAGGATTTTCATTTGCTTATGATTTAAGAAGAACAAACGGGGTGCAGTTAACAGCAAATTACACATTACAATTTGCTGATGGTACTGGTTCTAGTGCTACCGATGGTGTTAACTTAGCCTCTGCAGGACAACCTAACCTCAGAACTACTCACCCTTTAGATTATGATCAGCGCCATACTATTGTATTGAATATTGATTATCGTTTTGCTTCCGGAACAGATTATCATGGACCTATCTGGGTTCGTCACAAGGGAACTGACAAAGAAAAATCAGTGAAAATATTTGAAAATTTAGGAGCTAATATAGTTGCAAAGGCTGGTTCAGGAACCCCATACAGCAGGCAAAAAAATATTACTCAGCAAGCGGCTTTTGGTATTGCTCAGCGCAGCAACTTAGCTGGACAAGTTAACGGCTCCAATTTACCATGGAACTTTAAAATTGACTTGCGGATTGATAAAGATTTTGAAGTTAAATGGGCTAAAAAAGATGGAGAAGCAACCAAACGAGCCAACTTAAATGTGTATTTACAAGTTTTAAATGTATTAAACACAAAAAATATACTTGCTGTTTATAAAGCTACCGGTAATCC
>CAISYK010000593.1 GCA_903889605.1 uncultured Bacteroidota bacterium | reverse complement strand
TTACTGCCGGATTTATTTTTGGGAATTTCCTCCCGGCTGACTCACCCTTTGTAGAGGAATATTTAATCATACCATTTCTATTATGGGCAGCAATTAGGTTTGAAAAGCTGACAGTAGTTACCACTATTGTGATTTTTTCGCTTGTCGCAATTATTGCTACCGACTATGGATATGGGCCGTTCCATTCCGAGACAATCTCAGAGTCTTTAATCTCTTTACAGGTATTTATTACTATAACCAGTATCTCCATTTTAACATTAAAAGCTGCGATAAATGAAAATAAAAAAGCTCTTGATGCCTTAAAATTTTCAGAAAACTTTCTAAATTCCATAATAGAAAATATTCCGAATATGATTATTGTTAAACAGGCTGAAGATCTAAAATTTGTCCGGTACAATAAAGCAGGAGAAGATCTTCTTGGATATACAAAAGAAGAATTATTAGGTAAAAATGATTACGATTTTTTTCCTAAAAATGAAGCTGACTATTTCACTGCTAACGATAAAAAAGTATTGAATTCAGGAAAACTATTAGAAATTGCTGAAGAAACAATAGAAACTAAAAATAACGGAGTAAGAATACTGGAAACTAAAAAGGTCCCAATTTTTGATAATAATCGAAAACCAATATATCTGCTGAGTATTTCAAATGATATAACTGAGCAGAAAGAAAAGTCAGAACAGTTTAGGCTTGTTACTGAATCTTCTCCTAATGCTCTTCTGCTGGTTAACAATAAAGGGGAAATTACTTTTGTAAACCCGCAAACTGAAATACTTTTCGGATACAGCAGCAGCGAACTAATAAAACAAATGGTGGAAATACTTATTCCGGAAATGTTACGCAATGGTCACACAGATTTGAGAAACCGTTATATGCAGAATCCGAAGCAGAGAAACATGAGCGATCGGCCAAACATTTTTGGGTTAAGAAAAAACGGAACAGAAATACCTGTCGAAATTAGTCTTAATCCTATTTCCTCTACCAAGGGAATAGAGGTGATGATCACTATTGTTGATATTACACTGCGTCTAAAATATATTGAAGAACTGAACAGGACAAATGATTTTTTAAATGTTATACTTGAAAATATTCCAAGTATGGTATTTGTTAAGAACGCCGCAGATTTTAAATATGTGAGACTAAATAAGGCAGTAGTAGATCTTTTTGGTTATTCAAAAGAAGAAATAATTGGAAAAAATGATTATGATCTTTTTCCTAAAAAGGAGGCAGACTTTTTTTCAGCTAACGATAGAAAGTTATTGGAGACAGAAAAAGCTTTGGAAATTGAAGAAGAACCAGCGCATACTAAATATAATGGGGTTAGATTACTTTCAAATAAAATTGTATTAATAACGGACAGCAGTGAAAAACCGCTTTATATTCTTGGTATTTCAAATGATATTACCGAGAAGAAAATGGCCGAAAGAAAATTGGCGGAATTAGCTTCTATTGTTGAATCATCTAACGATGCAATATATTCAAAATCATTAGACGAAATTATATTAAGCTGGAACAAAGCCGCTGAAAAAATGTATGGTTATTCTTCTGAGGAGGCGGTTGGTAAATCAATTTCTATTATTACACTGCCTCAGAATATGGATGAAATGAAAAATATGCCAAGGAAACTACAGCAAGGTGAAGAAGTTATAAATTTTGAAACTGTAAGAGTTAGAAAAGATGGGAAGCAAATTGATGTTTCGCTGACTGCCTCGCCTATTAAAAACCGAGAAGGTTTAATGATCGCCGTTTCTGTTATAGCTAGAGATATTACGGAGAAGAAAAAACTTGGTGCCGAAATGCTGAAACTGGCAGATGAGTTAAAACGATCCAATACCGAATTAGAGCAATTTGCCTACGTAGCTTCCCACGATTTGCAGGAACCGCTGCGGATGGTAACAAGTTATCTTCAGCTGCTGGAAAAACGCTATAAAGAAAAATTAGACCAGGATGCAAAGGATTTTATAGGTTTCGCTGTTGACGGCAGCAACAGGATGAGAGCGCTTATTCAAAGTCTGCTGGAGTACTCCAGAATTAACAGGGTTAAACCTTTTGAAGAGATAGATGTAAACATACTGATAAAAGATGTTTTGAGGAATTTGAGTGCTTCAATAGAAGAAAGTAAAGCTGTTATTAAAGTTGATGAATTACCTAAAATTTATGGAGATCATGTATTAATAAGTCAGGTTTTTCAAAACCTTATCGAAAATGCATTAAAATTCAGAGGTGCCAGAACACCTGAAATAGTTATTGCTGCAAAAAAACAAAACAATGAATATTTATTTTCGGTGAAAGATAACGGCATCGGCATTCAGAAAGAATATATGGGTAAGCTGTTTGTAATATTTCAAAGACTTCACACAAGAGAAAAATACCCTGGTACCGGAATGGGATTAGCTATATGCAAAAAAATTGTGGAGCGCTATGGAGGGAAAATATGGGTGGAATCGGAAGTTGATAAAGGAAGTACTTTTTATTTTACTATTAAAGAAAAAAGCGAGTAATATTTTGTGAAGTACATAACCTGTCATTTATAATCTTTCTGTTTTTTTGAAAGGATGGAGAATCTTCGCAAATATAAAGCAGACTCTTCATAGCCGAAAAAGCGGCTGTTTGGGATAACAGAAAGAGAAAGATTAAAATGTCATTCAGAATCCTTCCGTTTTTTTGGAAGGATGAAGAATCTTCTCAAAGGAAAAGAAGATGCTTCATCACCGAAAAATCGGCTCTTCGGGATAACAGAAACATTAAGCAACATGAAAATTAAAATTTTTGATCGGCTGAAAAACGTTTCCATCACAAAAAAACTTTATTGTGTTGTCGGCACAGTAGCGCTTCTTATAACGCTTGGGTTATTCACCTTGTGGTTTTCCATTAGTACACTTTCTTCTTTGAGAGCATTTATTGGTGCTGAAAGCTTATGGTCGAAGGCACAAAAAGATGCAGTTTATCATCTGGAAAAGTATTCAAACACGCACAATGAAGCCGATTATAAGCAATTTCAGGAGTTCATGAAAGTTCCATTTGCTTATCATAAAGCGCTTGTGGAATTGATATGTAATGAACCAAACATTGAAAAAGCTCATAATGCTTTTATCGAGGGACATAATCATCCGAAAGATGCCGATGGGATGATAAAACTTTTCACCCGGTTTAAGAATAATATGTATGTCAGTAAAGCAATAAACACCTGGATAGAAGGAGATTCAATTATACCTAAATTAATACCTGTTGGCGAGAAGCTTCATAATGAAATACATTCTGAATATACATCCCCCACTAAATTGCATGAAATTGTTGCAGAAATAAGCATAATCGATGACCAATTAACTGTATTGGAAGATAGATTTTCTTTTACTCTTGGCGAAGGTGCAAGGTGGCTCGAAAGTGAAATTTTAGAAGTATTATTTGTAGTAGCAATAGTGTTTTGCTTAGTAGGATTAATTTTTGCTTTTTCTATAAGTATTCAAATTACAAGTGGTATAAAAGAGATAGTAAGGATTGCGGATAAAGTTTCAAAAGTTGATTTTAGCGAACGGGCAGAAGTATTCTCCAAGGATGAAATTGGCCATCTGGCACTGGCATTTAATAAAATGGTGGATGATCTGCAGAATGGACTAAATCAAAAAAGTAAGGCAGAAGATGAATTGAAACAAAAATCAATAGAATTAGTTCGTTCCAATAGTGAGCTGGAACAGTTTGCATACATAGCATCTCATGATTTACAGGAGCCTCTGAGGATGGTAACTAGCTATGTTCAATTATTAGAAAGCAGATATAAGGATAAACTCGATAAGGATGCAAAAGAATTTATAGCGTTTGCTGTTGAAGGTACGGAAAGGATGAGGAATCTTATTCACAGCCTGTTGGAATATTCACGTGTTAATAATGTCAAACCTTTTGAACGGATACATCTTAATCTTTTATTAGGTAATGTTTTAAAGGATTTAAGCAGTCAAATAAAAGAAAATAATGCAGTATTTAAGATTGATATATTGCCGGATATTGACGGAGACCCTGTGTTAATAGCCCAATTATTTCAGAATTTAATTTCAAATGCAGTAAAATTCAGGAATACAAAAAGTCCGGAAATAGAGATATCCGGCAAAAAAGAAAATAATGAATATTTATTTTCAGTAAAAGATAACGGCATTGGAATACCTAAAGAATATACTGAAAAAATATTTCTGATTTTTAACCGCCTCCATTCTAAAGATAAATATCCTGGAGTTGGCATGGGTTTAGCAATTTGTAAAAAAATTGTAGAACTGCATGGAGGAAAGATTTGGGTTGAATCGGAAGTGGATAAAGGTTCTGCTTTTTATTTTACGATAAAAGGAAAATAACTATGTCTTCTTGATTGACTGTTTAGCCAAGGGGGAACTATACGACAACAAGCTGTATCATTATTAAAAACAAGATCCCTCGTAAAAAACTCGGGATAACATAAGGGATAATAGTTAGGTAATTATTATAGGCAGCTTTTAAAGGTGATGTCATCCCGATTGGCTGTATAGCCAAGAGGGAACTTGACAGTAACAAGCAGCATCATTATTAATACAAGATCCCTCGTAAATAACCCGGGATGACAGAATTAATAAAATTTTAAAATACAATTTAACTTCCCATGGAAGAAAAAATTAAAATATTAGTAATTGAAGACAATCCGGGCGATGCTCGTTTGATCGACATTTATTTAAAAGATGCGTATGGTGATAAATATACATTTTCATCTGCTGATCAATTAAATAAAGGCCTGGAATTGTTATCTAAAAGCACTTTTGATATTATCATTCTGGATCTTACATTACCCGACAGTTCAGGGTTAGACACAATTAAAAAAGTTTATGAGCACTCCCCTAATACTCCTATCATTGTTCTTACCGGTCTTGAGGATGAAAGATTAGGAATAAAAGCCATGAAAATAGGCGCTCAGGACTTTTTGGAAAAGGGAAATATCAGAGGAAAAGAATTAAGCCGTTCCATTAATTATAGTATCGAAAGGTTTAAACTCTTAAAAGACCTATCGGAGAATACAAAAACATTAGAAAAGAAAACCGAAGATTTATTGAATGAACAGTTAAAACTTTCAGAAGCACAGCAGCTGGCGCATATCGGGAGCTGGGAATGGGATATTGAAAAGGAAACTGTTTTCATGTCAGATGAACTTTATCGAATTTACGGAATCAACCCGCAAACTACAAAAATTACAAGGGATACAATTTATGAGATGGGACATCCTGCAGACAGGGATTTTGTGCGTACAAAATTATTAGAAGCAAAAACAAAACATACACCTGTTGATTTATATTTCAGAATCATTAGTTCTGATAAAAAAATAAAAACAGTACATGGTAAATATAAAGTAATAGATAACAAAGCGGGGGAGGCGGTAAAGGTTATAGGAACCATTCAGGATGTAACCGAAAACGCACATAAAGAAGAATTAGAAAAGCTGGTGCTTGCCGCAACTCAATCATATAACTCTGTGGTAATAATTGACAAAAATCAAAAAATCGAATGGGTAAACGAAGGTTTTACGAGGCTTACGGGTTATACGTTAGTTGATTTGCAGGGCAAATCTATTGGTATACTGAGGGGCAGTAACGGCAGACAGATTACACAACAAAAAAACACATTCGAAACTATACTGAAAGATAAAAAACCTGTCACTTTTGAAAACACCAATTACACAAAGGAGGGTAAAAGCTACTGGGTAATTACTACTGCTACCCCAATACTTGGAAAAGAAGGAGAATTAGAAAGAATTATTGCGATTGAAACTGACATTTCTGATAGAAAACAAATAGAAGAGGAATTAGTTGAAGCTAATAAAATTGCTGAACAATCGTTAAACCAGGTGAATAAAACTCTTACCGAATTGACTAAAGCTAAAAAAGACCTGGAAGAGTCAATGAAAGTGAAAGCTCAGTTTATGGCAAACATGAGTCATGAAATTCGTACTCCAATGAATGCCGTAATTGGATTTACCGATTTATTATTAAAAACCAGCCTCACGCCTGATCAAAAACAATACATCGATGCGGTTAAAACTTCGGGTAAAAATCTTCTTGTTATCATCAATGATATATTAGACTTTTCAAAAATAGAATCGGGGAAATTGGTTTTCGAACAAATTAATTTCCGGTTGTCACAGGCTGTGTCCACCGTTACCGAATTATTGCTTCCAAAATCAAGCGAGAAGAATATTCGTTTATCAACAAAAATTGAAAAAAATATTCCTGATAATTTAATCGGCGATCCAACCCGTTTGAATCAAATTTTATTAAATCTTGTTGGAAATGGAATAAAATTTACAACCCAGGGGGAAGTGAAAATAACTGTTGATCTGCTGTCTGAGGCTGGTGATGATGTGGAACTGAAATTTTCGATAATTGATACCGGTATAGGAATTCCAGAAGACAAGGTAAATTCTTTATTTAAAGCATTTACCCAGATCAGCAATGAAACTACCAGGAAATACGGCGGTACTGGATTAGGACTTGCAATAGCTAAGCAGTTGGTAGAATTACAAGGCGGAACTATTTCAGTCCAAAGTAAAGTCGGCGAGGGATCCATATTTAGTTTTATTCTAAAATTCAAAAAAAACTATGAGCCCGAATCAGATAACAAAAATGAAGAAAAAAATATTGAAGGCACCGATTTAGAAGGGTTGAGTGTTTTACTGGTTGAAGATAATTTATTGAATCAAATACTTGCGAAAAAAGTTCTGTCAGATTGGAAAATGAAAGTAGACACAGCAGAGAACGGATTAATAGCAATTGACAAATTAGAGAAAAAGAATTTCGATTTAATATTAATGGATATTCAGATGCCTGAGATGGACGGATATGAAGCCACTCAGCATATAAGGGAAAAGTCATCTCCCGAGAAACGCGTCACGCCGATTATGGCCATGACTGCACATGCCCTTGCTGGTGAATCTGAAAAATGCATTAAAGCGGGGATGGATGGTTATATTTCTAAACCTTTTGATTCATCAGTATTATACTCCAAAATAGTTTCGGTACTTAAAAAAAGTGCATCACTTCAGCCAATCAGCAAATAATGAGCAGAGCAGTAAAAATAATTCATCTAAAAATAAATCTAAAACCTAAAAAAAATGGAAGCAGTAGCCAACAAACACATCGATTTGACTTATTTGAAAAAACTTTCCAATGGAAGCAATGAATTCATAAATGAAATGATATCGGTTTTTATGGATCAAACACCTAAAGAGATCAGTAATCTTGAAAAATATTTGGACTCAAAGGAATGGAAATCACTTCGGGCAACAGCCCACAAAATGAAACCTTCTTTTTCATTTATGGGAATTAAAGAACTGGAAAGCGAGATAAAACTTATTGAAGAGTATGCAGCAAATGAAACAAATCTTGATTTATTGCCGGAAATGATTTCTAAAATGAAGAATATCTGTATAGAATCAATAAAAGAACTCGAAATTG
>CAISYK010000592.1 GCA_903889605.1 uncultured Bacteroidota bacterium | reverse complement strand
GAGAACTCGGTTTTTCAAAAGTTATACTCGATCCTGGATTTGGTTTTGGAAAAACTGTTGAGCACAATTATGAGCTGCTCAAAAATATTGAAAAATTTAAATCGCTTGGATTTCCCGTATTAGCTGGTTTTTCAAGAAAATCGATGATAAATAAATTATTGAAAATTAAAGCTGCAGACTCATTAAACGGCACAACAATATTAAATACAATTGCATTAGAAAAAGGGGTTAGAATACTCAGAGTTCATGACGTGAAGGAAGCCAAAGAGGCGGTAATGATTGTGGAATATTTGAAAAAAATTAAAACCGCTGTATAAGAGTATTTTCTATTAAAGTCCTGAAGGTGAAATTTATTTTTATCAATTTGAAAACAAATATTTACAGTTTAATTTTACAAATGATAAAATAAAGTAATTTTAATTATCCGTATTATTTCCATTAATTTATTTAATTTATTTTGTTTTTATGCACAATCAGAGGAAGGCTGCTCGATTGCTTAAAATCATTTTTCCATTTGAAAGTGGCTATCATCTGATAAATATCTTTCCTTATAAAATCCAATACCGGAGCGATTGAATCATTATTTGGAACGGCATTAAAATATAATGCTCCGCGTAAAAAGTGATGAGTGCTGTCTGTTAAAAAAAACTGAATTGATGAAGCAGCATTTCCTTTGATTTCGTAAATTAATCCATAAACTTTGTTTGAATCTCTTGAAATTAAATTTTCTTCGATACCTGATGCTTTAATCTGATGCTTTGAAGCAAGTGTATATGTATCTTCCAAATACCCTTTAAGATTGCCGTTTACAGCTTTATAACTTAAATGAAGCGTGCCGTTGAAAGTTGGGAAATTCAAATTCAGCCAGCAAGGCTCAGCACCGTAGTTTTTATCATTATCCATGTGTGAATACACCGGCATTTCAAATGTAAACGGACAGGCAGAATCATACTTTACATATTTTTTTTCAGGAAATGAAATACGGAAATACGCTCTGGGTTTAGGTGCAATAGTATCACTATCATCATTGCTGCATGAAACTAATGAAATACAGGATATTAAACTTACAAAAGATATAATAAAAAAGAACCGGCTTTTTTTTATGAGTGAAAAAAACTTCATTTTAAGTTGGGCTCTTAATTCATGATTCTTAATTTTCATTTTTCACAATAGTTATTTTTACTCTTTTAACTTTACGATTGTCGGCTGATTCAATAGTAAAAATCAAGTTTTTTAATTTTATTTTTTCATTCTTTGTCGGGATTCTGCCCTCAATTTCAATGATTAAACCTGCTAGAGTATCCGCTTCACCTTTTACGTCTTCAAATTCTCCGCCATTAATTTCCATAATACGATAAACATCATTCAAATGGGCTTTTCCTTCAAAAACAAAGTTATTTTCATCCAGCTTAGAGTATGTTAATTCATCATCATCAAACTCATCATTTATTTCTCCGACAATTTCTTCAATCACATCCTCCAGCGTTACAATACCGGATGTGCCTCCATATTCATCAACTACAACAGCAAGGTGTATTTTTTTATGCTGAAACTCCCGCAGTAAATCATCAATTTTTTTATTCTCAGGAACAAAAAACGGAGGACGAATAATTTCCTGCCAATTAAAATCGTCACCCTTCTCTACATATTGCAGTAAATCTTTGGTATAAAGCACTCCTGCAATATTATCCAACGTTTCCTTGTATATAGGAAGCCTTGAAAAACCAAAACTTGTAATATCTTCCAGCAATTTTTTATATCCTGTTCCATATTCAAATGCGGTTACATCTACCCGCGGTTTCATTATTTGCTTTACATCAGTATTGCCGAATTTCACAATGCCCTGAAGTATTTTATGATCTTCTTCCGGCATGTCTTGATCGTCGG
>CAISYK010000591.1 GCA_903889605.1 uncultured Bacteroidota bacterium | reverse complement strand
TTTTGATTGGAAAGACCCAGGCACATTGCTTTCAAAGCGATTCTGTTCCAACTGTGACCATATTGATGATAGAGTAGTTTCAAATGAAAGCCACTGTCCAAAATGTGGAGATGGCTCCTGGTCATCTGCAAAAAATCAGCATGTTTTTGTCAAGATTAACAGTGTAAAATCTGTTAATACGCGAGAACGGTCCACGCTGGATGATAGCAGTGATGATAGACAAGCGAACAATTATAAAATTTCCAAACACATAAAATTCGATTACAAATCATTTCAGGGAGCCTGGGGAATGAAAGACATTCCTTTTGGTATTGAGTACGTTAAGAATGTTGATATAACAGAAGTAAATCTTGGTTTGTCTTCTGCCGTAGATGCAAATAAAATAAGTATCAACCAGATTGAAGATATACCCTATCACGGTTTTGTCACTTGCAAATACTGTGGTAAAAGTTCATCAACCCCGCACAGAATAAGGTTCGATAAAAATTTCAAATTTCACTTTGGATATTGCAAGCATAAAGAAAAGGAATACCAGGGTAAGGAAGATGATGTTTTTGCAGAAGTTTATTTATTTAGAGAGATAAAAACGGAAGCCCTTAAAGTATTATTACCAGTACAAGACCTGGAAAGTGAATCGCAGGTAAATATGTTTAAAGCTGGATTAGAGTTGGGATTAAAAAAATATTACAAAGGAAATCCTCAGCATTTAAGCATGATGAATTACTCTGAGTTCAATACAAAGAACAGCAGATTTGACAGGTACTTGGTAATTCATGATAACATTCCAGGAGGCACGGGTTATTTAGAAAAACTTTTTAATCCTGCTGAGTTCACAGAAGTTATTACAAAAGCATATCACGCTATAAAGGAATGCTCTTGCCAGTTTAAAGGAAAGGATGGTTGCTACCGATGCATATATACCTATTCAAATCAAAATATCCAAGATGAGTTGAGCAGAGAAAAGGCTGAGATTCTATTTAAGAAAATTGTAGATAAATCGGGTGCTTGGGAAAACTTCTCTTCAGGTTTGGGTTCGCTTTCAGGAAATGGGCAGATTGAAGAAAGTGAATTGGAGGAAAGATTTATCCGAAGTCTTAGAAACTATTTTAAAAGCAAGGAAGATGCAGGATTCAAATTCGAAGAGTTCACTCAGGATGCTGTTGTTAATTATAAATTCAAATTAATAAGTGGTGAATATACATTCTACTATGTAATTCGCCCACAATATGAATTGGGTCCTTCTGAAGGAGTTAAATTTAAGACCCGAAGTGATTTTTATATAACGCTCACAGGGATTGAAAAAGATGGCATTCCTGTAGAAGATGAATCTCTACTTTCTTCTGCAAAAAGTATTGCAATTTATTTGGATGGATATACTTACCATGCTACGAAAGAAAACTGTAGGTTCTTTAATGATTTACAGAAAAGGTTGGCAATAGTTGAATCGGGGGATAAAATATCCTGGACACTTTCCTGGTCTGATATTGAAAAATTTGATGGTGTAGAAAAGGAAACTGATATTACAACCAAAGAGTTTAAAAGAGACTCACTTTACCTTGATAAGAACAAGTACAAAAACACAATAAAAAAATACGAATCCATTCCATATTGGAAAACTTTTAGAAGCGAGTTAATTGATTCAAGGAATTCACTTGAAAGACTTTTGTGGTTGCTTTCAAATCCACTTGATTTAAACAAATCGAAAGAAAAAATTGGATTGCTACTTTCTTTGCGTCAGATTGAATTTGCAAGCCCTTCGGTTGATGAAGATAAAATTGCTGAGGTTTTAACGACTCCTTCAATAAAGGTTGATGTATCGTTGCAGGCAAAAAATAAAGCATCTGGTAAATTCTTTATTTTCCCTGAACTGCCAGGCATATCCGATTTCGCTTCGTTATTGACTGCCGTTCAACTTATTGATTTGTCAATCAAATCTACTTTAAGCGTAAACGAAATTGCAAATACTCTTGATAAAGCGCAATGGGAAAGCTTTTGGCAGTTGTTTAATTTGATTCAATCTAATTGCGAATTTATTAATGAATTAAATCAAACAGAAGCCGAACCAGAACCGAAAAACGAAATTGATGAAAAGTATAGTTGCTTGCAATACCACGATGAAGAGCTTCATGGAATCGTAAAACAATTAATTGATAATAATATTCCGTTTAATAAAGATGGAGGATTTTATATTGAGCATGAAGGCAATTATGCAGAAGCAATGCTTGGGTTTAACGAGAAAAAAATATTTATCAGAGCTCTTTCTGAAGCAGATAAAAAAACATTTGAGCTGGCTGGGTATAAGGAAGTGGAACCTGATAATTTTAATATTAAAGACATAAAATAATGAAGTTATACATTCACGATAAATGCATGGAGCAATTATTTGAACTGCCAAAAGCAATTCAAAAGAAAGTTCTTGAATTCCAAAGAAAGTTCAGAGATAACTCTAAATCTGAAGCTATTCATTTGGAGCCTATAAATACATTTAAGGACCAACAGTTGCGCACAGCAAGGATTGATGGTAAATATAGAGCCATAGTGAAGGTTCCGACCACTGGAGATAATTATTATTTGCTTTGGGTAGATAACCATGATGAAGCTATGGACTGGGCTAAGAACAAAATGTTTTATTGGAACGACAATACACAAACAGCACAGATATTTACTGCTCCTGAAGCTGAAATGGTACAACCAGTTAAAGCATCAGTTAAAAAATCCAATCTTTTCGTGGAATATACGGATGAACAAATTATTGCAATTGGGGTTCCAGCTCCTTCATTGAATTTGGTTCGCTCAATCAAAGACTTAAATGAATTGGGTGAATGTGAGAAGTATCTTCCTACTGATGCCTTTGAGAATTTATTTTATCTGACAGAGGGAGCAAATATCGAACTGATTATCGCAGAAATAAATGAAGGAAAATCGAAATCAACCAATATAGATGAGCAAATCAACAGCATCAACAACAAACGCAGCTTCATTGAAGTGGATGATGAATTGATGACTGAAATACTTAACGGTGATTTAAGTAAGTGGCAAATATTTTTGCACCCATCTCAAAGAAAATTGGTTGAATCAAACTTTAAGGGCTCAGTAAAAGTTACGGGTGGTGCAGGCACTGGAAAGACTGTAGTTGCTTTGCACAGATTAAAACATTTGTCTTCTTTGCCTGCTGCAAATGATGATAGAAAAATTGTTTTTACAACGTTCACAAATGCCTTAACTCAAAATCTAACTTTACTAGCCGATAAACTATCAATTGATAATTCAAAGGTTATTATAACAAATATTGATTCGCTTGTAAGAGACATTGCAAAAGAGAATAAGCATATTGATAAATCAGTTAGGGTGCTAGATTCTTTTAATTCGAAAAGTAGTTTTGAATTATGGGACGAACTACTGGAGCAAAATCTTTCTGAGTTCGACTCTTCGTTTTTGTCATCAGAATATCAAAACGTAATTCTCTTTAACGATTTGAAAAACCTTGATGCCTATTTAAAGGTTAGCAGAATTGGCAGAGGGAAACCCATTTCCAGAAAGCATAAGATGGATATTTGGAACCTGGTGGAATTGTATAATAAAAAGAAAAAGCAAGACGGGTACATTGACAGAGCTGAGTTATTTAATCTTGTAGCATCACATAATAAGACTTTATCGGTTAAGCCATTTAAATATTTAATTGCTGATGAAGTACAGGACCTTTCAAATGTTGAACTTAGATTTTTGAGGTCTTTGGTTGAAGAAAAGGAAAACGATTTATTTTTGGTTGGTGACCCCTTCCAAAAAATTTATGCCAGAAAAATTAATTTTACTGCCGCAGGAATATCAGTAAGAGGAACAAGGAGTAAACAGTTG
>CAISYK010000590.1 GCA_903889605.1 uncultured Bacteroidota bacterium | reverse complement strand
TTTATATTATCATGATGGTATTTACCAGGTTATGCTAATTGCAGCAAGTACTTTAGGTTGTATTGATACAGTAATACACCAAGTCATTATCAATGATGAATTTACATTTTATGCTCCGAATTCGTTTACGCCGAATGGAGATTCAAACAATGACATTTTTCTTCCTAAAGGAACTGGCTGGAAGCCTGAAACATTTCAAATGCGGGTATTTGACAGGTGGGGAAATATGGCTTTCTACTCAACCGATGTGAATAAAGGCTGGAATGGGAAAATGGCAAATAAAAGTAAAACCGCTGAAATAGATGTTTATGTTTGGAAAGTACAATTGTCTTCCAGTTCGGGCGAAGAACATAATTATATAGGAATTGTTACGCTGTTAAAAGGAAATAATTAATAGCCTGAGGTCAATTAATAAAACATAGAAAATAGGTCTAAATAATTGCCGTTGGGGCGTTTCCCTTCTAAAAAAAAGAAGTGGCAGGCTTGTTAGTTTATCCTGAGCGAAGTCGAAGGGCTGCAATCTTTTCTAAAAAGAAAAGGATTTTCGATTCAATCCTTAAAGCAGCATTATAAATGTTAGAGCCTTTAGCACTTAAGTTTACGAAACTTATAAATATGAGCACATTTATTAAAAACAAATATTAATTATGGATGTCATCCCGAGTTTTTCGCGAGGGATCTTGTTTATTAATGCGAATCAAGGTTTGGATTTCTCCAAATCGTGTGTTGTCACCCAGAGCCTGTCGAAGGGTGTGCGATGGCTTGCACACATACTTCGACAGGCTCAGTATGACCAACGCGCACAACCTTTATTTCTACTCTTGATTGGCATTATTAATGGCAGTGCATATTAATTGCAATTTTACTACTGGCCAATTATCCAAAATAAGAAAGGAATCCGTAGCCATTGCCAATAAAATTTTCACTAAATTATGCTGCTCGAATTATTATCTTACATTCGCAACATTATTTTCTAATCAATCTTGTAAATTAAAATTCCAAAAAATAATGAAAGGCAAAGCCTGGCTATCTATTATAAAAATCACAAGGAAATTTTCATTTTAATTATTGTCAGTATTTTGTTTGCTGCAAATAAGGGTTATGGTCAAAACTGGAAGCTTAACGGCAATCTACTCCCAGACCCCCTGATTAGCAACCCACTATTTGGGTCGTTGACGCCGTACCCGATAATATTTATTACCGATTCGATAGAACGAATGAGAATAGATGCTGTCGGCAATGTGGGTATTGGCACAACATCGCCTCATGCATTATTCCATGTGGCTGGAGATAAAGATGATGTTTTTGACAGTTCTTTTGTGGTTACCTCTGCCGGCAAAGTCGGCATAGGTACAACGAGCCCTGATGCAAAATTAGTTGTGGAAGGGCAGGTAAAAATAACAGGAGGTAATCCTGCCATAGGGAGGGTCTTGACTTCTGACGCTGTTGGTTTATCAACCTGGAGTGAACTACCTGTAATTTCTGTAAACGGCAGCGGCAATATTGCATCCAGCGGAGGTGCAGCGCCAATTATAAGTTTTACAGGGATTTTGCCAATAGCCAATGGCGGAACAGCCATTGGGACAATCGGCGCTGCGGGTACCATAATATATTCTAATGGAACGCAGCATGTTTCAACCACTGGAGCAGGATTCTTGGGGCAAGTACTAACATCTGCCGGAGGCGGAATGCCGACATGGAGTGCTCCTACAGCCGGGACATTAACTGCTGTTACGGGAGCTGCACCAATTATTTCAAGCGGGGGGAATGCTCCTGAAATTTCTCTTCCGCAAGCAAGCACTTCTGTTGATGGTTATCTTTCAGCTGCAGACTGGTATTCTTTTAATAGCAAAGTAAGTGGCGGCGGAATGCCTGACTATCTTGCCCGCTGGACATCGTCTAATAATCTCACTTACGGAACTATTTATGATAACGGAACTAATGTTGGTATTGGGACAGCAAGCCCTCATGCAAAATTAGAGGTGCAGGATGGATGTGTTCTATTTGAGGGAGCAATTGGCAGTACTCCCGTAAATGGTTCAGGAACAAGAATGATGTGGATCCCTGCAAAAGCTGCATTTAGAGCAGGAGGTGTAGACGGAGGAGCGGCGTGGGACGATGCAAACATCGGGACATCTTCAGTTGCATTTGGATATAGTACAAAAGCTAATGGCGATTTTTCGAGTGCATTTGGCCGTAGTACAAAAGCACAATCATATGGTTCTTTCGTAATAGGACGATATAATATGGCTTCTGGAACACCAGGCAGCTGGGTAACAACAGAGCCATTATTTGTTATAGGAAATGGCGACCATATAAACCCAAACAATGCAATGACAGTATTGAAAAATGGGAATGTTGGAATTCTGACCGTCACGCCAAAAAATAAATTGGATGTGCAAGGAGGAATTGCAATAGGCAGTACTTATGCAGGGATTAAAGTTGCGCCTTTAAATGGTGCAATTATTTTTGGTAAGGTTGGTATTGGAACGGCAACACCCACTGAAAAACTGGATGTAGTTGGAAATATTAAAGTAAACCTATTTCAAATATATTTTAAAGATTCAAATCATGGTTTAGGTTATTTCAATGCTTATGCAGGTGATTCAATAGATGGGCCAGTATTATATGGATATACCGGAGGAGCTTTAGGAACCAAACAGGGTGGGAACCAAAAAATCGCATTATACTGGAATTCAAATGGCAATGTCGGTATTGGGACGGATTTAACAGGAAGTACTTTTAATGCTTCATATAAATTAGCTGTAAATGGCGGAATTAGAGCCAAATTTTTAAAAGTGGAACCGAATTGGGCGGATTTTGTATTTGAAAAAAATTATGCATTACCAGCCATTGAAGACGTGGAACAATACATAAAAAAGTATGGACATTTACCTGAAATACCAACGGCAGAAGAAATTAAAAAAGATGGTGCGGATGTTGGTGAACTTTTAAAACTGCAAATGCAGAAAATCGAGGAGCTAACACTTTATGTTATCCAATTGCAAAAAGAAATAAACAATTTAAAAAAGAACTAAACCATTAAGTAATGAAAAACAAGGCTGTTATAATAATTGCTGTTTTATTAACAGGTGCATATATTGCCTGTAATGCACAAAACGACAGCATTTCTGATAAAAAAAGCATTGCTAAAAATGCTATTTATATTGAAGCAATGGGTAATGGTTTTAACTATTCGGATGCAGTTATTTGGGGAACTGTAAATTATGAAAGAACCATAATTTGTTCTAAAGATGTTAACTGTTCAATCAGAATGGGTTTTGGCCCAGGTTTTTATATTTATGATGGTATTATTAAAATTGCTTCTAATTACTACAGCTTACCTTTACTGATTAATATCATTACCAAACCTAATGGTACCAATCATTTAGAGGCAGGTTTAGGAGTAGTGTTAACCGATGATGCCTGGCTGGATAATAAATATTGTGAAGTGGGTTTTACTGGCGGTATTAAGTATCGCTACCAAAAGAAAAGGAGGGGACTTTATATTTCTTCGGGTTTGACACCTTCTCTTTATTTTGATCATTCTTTGCAAACCAGCAACGATAAGTTTTTTGCTGTTTTTGATAAAATGGTCCATTTGGTCACAATTGGAATATGCGTTGGTTATCACTTTTAAATC
>CAISYK010000589.1 GCA_903889605.1 uncultured Bacteroidota bacterium | reverse complement strand
TATTTTTTCTTTTTTAAAGTCCGACAATTGTTTGCTGATCCTGTCCTCACAAATTGCAGAGTGTCCGGCTATTTCCTTTCTTGATAATATTATTCTATAGGCTGCAGCATCTAACTTGTCTTTAAATACATTAAGGAATACAAGAAGTGAATTGGCCACCTTTTCCCTTACATTCATTTCGGCCATGTTCCTTAAATCGTCCTCGGTTTTCTTCAGCTCTTTTACATAATCATGTAAAATAATCTGCAGGGATGAGTTTGACATAACTATAGGCATGAATATATCTTTCTTTATATAATATAAACAGGTATCGGTAAGCGCTGTTGCAGATAAGGTGTAATCCACATTCTCGTGGGAACTCCAGAAACCGGCCATGTCTCCGTCTTTAACAAAGCGGATAGTTAATCCATCGCTGTGAAGTCCTTCTTTCCAAAGTTTAACAACGCCTGAAAAGATAAAATATATCAGGTAAGAAGGTTGCCCTTCATGAAAAATCACTTCACCTTTTCGGTAGTGAATACAGCTCATATTCTCACTAAGTAATTTACTTTGTTCTTGTGTGCAGTATTGGTAAAATATTTTATTCTTGAAAAGAATGCTATTCTTATTACCAGTTTCGTTTGAGGGTATGTTTCTATTCAGCATATAATATATTGTAAAATCTTGTTTTTATCTAATCGTTTCAATTTTTAAATCAAAGCCGATTTATGTCTGTGGTTATTGATAATTCACACTGCAATATTAGCAGCATTAGAAACAAGCAGTGCAGTTATATGTCCGACAATAAGGTGTTTGTGGGCTGTAAAAAAGGCGACATTTGTCGGGATTTTGAGATGTCCTGACAAACGATGTAAAATAGTTAAAGATGGAGTAATAGCGAATAGATTGACAGCGGTAATCCTTGTCAGTCTGGTTAAAATTAGAGAAACGAGGTGTTTAGTATATTCCAATAAAGCAAATGATGAAATTCTGCAAAGAAAGGGAAATGTGTTTCTATAACAAGGGAAAACGATAGCAAAGGAGAGTTATACCAGGGAAAAGATTTAGTAATTTCCTTCAGGGCTGTTTGATCAATATGCATTCTGTCGTCATCCTGCCCGATAATATTTTCTTTTTTGAATTCCGACAATTGTTTGCTTACCCTATCTTCGCTCACTGCCGATAATGATGCAATGGCTTTCCTTGAAAGCACAGCTTTATAAGTATGATCATCTTTAAGATCCTTAAAAACATGAAGCAGAACAAGAATTGAATGTGCTACCTTTTCCCTTACATTCATTTCTGCCATATTTCTTAAATCGTCTTCTGTTTTCTTTAATTCTTTGATATAATCATGAAAAATAATCTGCAGAGAAGGACTGTCCTGAACAACAGGCATGAAGAAATCTTTCTCAATATAACTTATTTCAATATCGGTAATTGCTGTAGCGGATAAAGAGTAATTATTGTTTTCGTAGGAACCCCAAAAACCAATCATGTCGCCTTCTTTAGCGAAACGAATAGTTTGTTCAACAAAATTAACACCTTCTTTCCAAAGTTTTATTATTCCGGATTTTATAAAATATACCCTGAAAGCGGGATGTCCCTCACGAAAAATAACTTCATTTCTTTGACAGCTTTTATGCTTCAGATTTCTCTCGATCTGACTTTTTTGCTCCTGAGTAAAATAGTCTTTTGAAATGCCGTTCATTAGAAAAGTTTTTTCTGTGAAGGAAATTGTCTTATTGTAGTTATTGTGTAACATCTTTTATACATTTTCAGTATTCAGCAGATATTTTAAGCAAAATGATCCGCTGATTTCAAAGCAAATTGATATGTAAAAGGTAAATCTCATTTGAAGATATTTTGCTTTATAATTCAGTGTAAAATTAAGTAAATATTATTCAAATTATTTATATTTTATACTGTTTTTGGGCATGTTATAGGGCTAATTTAATGCTGCAAAGGCCTGCATTTAGCCAGACATTTGCCTGTTTTTTGTCAACTTATAAAACATGGTATAAATTAAAGTTTTAAATGGATAAGAAAAACTTCGGGTGGGCGAAAACAGCTTGATTGACAGTAAGGTTCAGACGCTCAAATTGTTATGCTGCATATCAATGAGCCGATTAACGTTATTTTTAATTTTATTATTAACTAATGGAGCATAAAGTCGGGCATTTAAACAAAAACTGCAGCCATAAAATAAACAGCGTCATTCGCCGCAAATGAATAACTTTATTTTTTATCTTCGATTCTTGAGCCAGCTCCTAAAACCTCTTAATTACAATGTCTTAAAACAATTTCAGCCAATTCAATCATATATTGATTATCAATCATATTAGAAAAAACAATTCGCGAGTTTATGTCAAAAACACTTTTCGGAATGGACTCATTCTTGTAGTTTTGTATAAATTCTTGTCTTTAAAATTATAATTATGAAACCGAAAATAAAATTAATTTATTCCTGGATGATTTTAAGGTCAATTATTTCATTCGTTATTATTTTAATTTCATCCAATACGAGGGCGCAGGAATCCGGCAAGAGTTATAATGACGGCCATGGCGGAAAAGTTTATTTCCCTCTCGGCGACATATCGTTTGCAGATGAGGTAGTGGAATTTGTAAAAGGAGATCCCGCAGCTATAGAACAATCATCAAATCCTTCCGATGCTATAGGAGTGCCCGACTTTGATGGGTTAGCCAAAGGTTTTGTTTCATTAGGATGCGGAGGAAAACTGATCCTGAAATTTAAAGATAATGCATTAATAAATATAGACGGTCCTGATTTATATATTTTTGAAATGGGAAAGTACATTGAATCTACTGATTTGGCTATTTCTAAAGATGGGGTAAACTGGATTTCTATTGGAGAAATAAAAGGTGCTGTTGCTGAAATAGATATTGAAAAGTTTTCCAAGCCCGGAGATGTTTTTAATTACGTCCGCCTAATTGATCTTAAGGCAAGCTGTAAGGGAGATTGGCCAGGGGCTGATATTGATGCTGTGGCGGCTATAGGGTCAGCTAAAAGACTGTCATTTACCAGCAGTGTTTTGTTCAGCTTTAACGAATCCGTTTTAAAGCCGGAAGCAAAAAAATTGTTAGATGGTCTTATTAAAGAAATCGGAAGCTCATCCATCTCAGAAATTATCGTCGAAGGCTATACAGACAGTATAGGCACTTCAGAGTTAAATAAAAATCTTTCGCTGGCAAGGGCGAATTCGGTAAAAAGTTTTTTGAAACAAAAATTAGTAAATAAGCCTTATAAAATTGAAGCTGTGGGGTTTGGAGAAGAAAATCCTTTAATGCCGAATGATACAAAAGAAGGTCAGGAAAAAAACAGGAGAGTCGAGATTATTTTGATGCCTGTAAAAAAGTAGGAGGTATGGTATCATATCATATTCGTCATAGAACCAATTAAAACAACACATTATGTTTTGTATTTATAAAAATGGCAAATAATTATTTCCTGATAGAACTATTTATTTGTTATTTATTTTTTCAATTAGCGATATATTATTGTTGTTTTAAAATATTGCATTATGAATCCGCCGACAAGGTTATTAAAAACAATATATTTTATCTATAGATTGTCGCTATTGCTGTTCAAAGGGGTAAAAGCTCAATATGCCATTTATTAGGCCGTTACAGTATCTTTTATCTCTGAAAATATTTCAAATAGAGGCGGGCACACTATGCATTAAAAAAAATATTTTCACACAAACCCGCTGGAATCCAAAATAAACAGTATCTTTGCAGAAGTTTTTAGTCAAAATGGAATTTTTGCCGGACGAATTTAACAAGAGTTTCTTACCTGTTATGAGTACCCAAAGTGAGGCCGCGCAAGCCTGGTACCAAGAAGAGTTACTTTGTACAATTCAACTCAATTTTCTACAAGTTGATTAAAGTAATAATAAACTTAATAAATAATAAATGAACAAATTTGAAGCGTTAGGCTTTAGCAATGCTATTGTTAAAGCAGTAACAGAATTGGGTTTTGAAAGCCCGACTCCAATCCAGGAAAAAGTTATTCCTGCATTATTAAAAGGTGATACCGACCTTGTTGCGTTAGCACAAACCGGCACAGGAAAAACAGCAGCCTTTGGTTTGCCGCTTACCCACCTGCTTGACTTCACTTCACGCGATACCCAAGCTGTTATTATCTGCCCCACTCGTGAATTGTGCATGCAGATTACACGTGATTTACAGAGCTATACCAAATATATTGATGGTGCAAATATTGTTGCTGTCTATGGCGGTGCAAGTATTGATAATCAATCACGCGACATTAAAAAAGGCGCGCAGATTGTTGTTGCAACTCCCGGCCGATTGAATGATATGATTGACCGCAGACGTGTGAATTTAAGCAATGTACGTTATGCTGTACTTGATGAAGCTGATGAAATGCTTAACATGGGCTTTAAAGAGGATTTAGACACTATCCTTTCTCAAACCCCTGAAGAGAAAAACACATGGTTGTTTTCTGCCGTACCAGAATTGAAACTCAGGAAATTGCAGACAAATTAATTAAAGACGGTTATAATGCCGATGCCCTGCACGGTGATTTATCGCAGTCGCAGCGCGATCATGTTATGAAACGCTACCGCAGCCGCTCACTGCAGATGCTTATTGCAACTGATGTTGCAGCACGCGGTATTGACGTTCAGGACGTAACACACGTTATTAATTATTCTCTGCCTGATGAAATAGAAAACTACACTCACCGCAGCGGACGTACTGCACGTGCAGGCAAAACAGGCGTTTCCATAGCTATCATCAACATGAAAGAAGTTGGAAAGATCAGAATAATTGAACGCATTATTAAAAAGAAATTTACTCAGGCTACTGTGCCTACTGGTTTTGAAGCATGCGAAAAACAGCTTTTCAGTTTAGTGAAAAAGATACACGAAGTAGAAGTAAATGAAAAAGCAATTGCAGCTTATCTGCCTAAAATTTATGACGAATTAAAAGAACTGACCAGGGAAGATATTATCAAACGATTTGTTTCTACCGAGTTTAACCGCTTTTTGGATTATTATAAAAACGCACCGGATCTTAACGCTGCAGCCGGAAGAGACCGCCCAAGTGTTTCTGTAAATGGAATTACTAAACTATTCATTAACTTAGGTGAACTGGATAATTTGGACAGCAGC
>CAISYK010000588.1 GCA_903889605.1 uncultured Bacteroidota bacterium | reverse complement strand
ATTAATACAATAGATTTTACAATATTTGGATGCCTATCAGCATAAAGTGTTGAATAATATCCTCCATAGGAATGAGAAACTAAAATTATTTCTTTGTCATACCCTAATATTTTTAACGCATTTTCTAAATCCTGTATTCCACTGATAATTCCATGTTTTGAATCATCAGTTTCTAATGTATTAATTGTGCTTTTACCAAGGCCCTCTCTGTCGTATGTTATCAAAGTAGTTTCTGTTATTTCTGCAATTGGTTTTAATATTGTATCCCAAATAGTTCCATCATTTCCTGCTCCTGCTTCAAAGAGTATAGGTATTCCTTTGCCTTTTATAATTTTGAAATGCATTTTGTGGTTTCCTAAATCTACTAAAGTGTCAATAGTTTGTGATTTACTTTCATGAGCATTTAATAGCATTGAAAGTATAATAAAAGTCAAGAAGAATTTCATTTTCATTTCTTTTGAAAAATTAGTTTGATTAATTTATTTTCACATCGAATTACTAATCATTTAATCCTTTTCCTTTTAGAATTTGCGGCATGCATTTTTCAACCCTTGATTCCCGAGTTTTGGATTGTTTGGGTGCAGAAAAATAAAGATTGTATGCTCTTTGCCGACCTGGTGTCAACGCGTCAAAAGCTGTTTTCAAAGCATGGTTTTTATCTAATTTATTTTTAAATTCGTCTGGAAATATGAGTTCTGTATTCTTTATAAAATCTACTTTCAAACCGGCTTTTTCCACTTCAATGGCTTCATAAATATAAGCTTTCAAGATTGTTTCCATCTCAACTATTTCTCGAATATTGGTGAACCTAATCTGGCGTCCCGCCTGCACATTCTTTGTTTGTTGAATTAGAATATGATTGGCATCATTTAACAAGGCACCTTTGAAAAACAAAAGCGCACAGTATTCTTTAAACACATGTATTAAAACTATGTTATTTTTCTGAAATGTGTAACAAGGAACACCCCACTTCAATTCTTCGGAGAGCTGACAGTCAAGAATAATCATTCTCAATTTTTTGATTTCTTCCTTCCACTTTTTTGCATTACTAAAATAAAAATCAACATCAGGATTCATTCTACTTTTTATCATAGTTGTATTTTATTTGTTATCATAATAAAAATTTAGTGTTCATAAGGCTGCAAAGATAATAATTGCCTAAAGCAAAGATTTTATTTTCCATTAATTGCCATGATGTCAAGCGGCAAATATACGATGCCGTGCGTAAGACTTTTGTGCGTGTTGGCTAAGGTTCAGCATATTTAAGGTCTGCAGCAGTTTTATTTTAATTCTCTGGTTTTTAATTCAATAAGTTCATAATAATCTTTACAGTTATTTTCTGTTGTCCATCCTAATTTACAGTTTTCCGGCAAAGATTTTTCGATTAACAATTTCTCTGTCGTTGTAAATAAATTTTCGCTCATCAAAACACTTTTCAGTTTTTTCATTCGCTTTATTGAAATTGGTAGTTTCTTTATTTTAGTTCCACTCAAATAAAGCGTTTCTAAATTCACTAATTGGCTGATGCTGTCAGGAAGTATTGAAATGTTATTACATCCGATATTCAACATTTTCAGTTTCTTTAGTGCGAGTATTTCTTTAGGAAATTCTATAAATTGATTATTGCAAATGTTGAGCAATTCGAGTTTATTTAGGTTATAGAAAGTTGATGGCAAATTTTTCAGGTAATTATTTTTCAAAGAGAGGAATTTGATGCGGCTGTCAACGGGTATTGATTCGGGAATACGGGTAAGATAATTAGATTCTAAATTCATCACTTCAAGACTTTTAGCGGTGAAAATATTATCAGGAAGCTTTTTCAAACTACAATGTGTAATGGTGATATTTTTTATGTTGTCTAGAGAATTTATATTTTCGGGGAGATAGGCATTGTCTGAGAAATCCATAGCCAAATTTTGAAGCGATTTGATTTTGAAAATATTTTGATAGTCAGCGTTATTTTTGCAAAAAATTAAAAATAACTGTTCCAAATTTATAAATTTGTCAGTCTGCATAAGGAAGGCCGCAACGCTGTCATTCTTTAGACTTAGAACTTTTACATCTTTTACATTCTTTAAGGCTAAACTTAATGAAGTATAGCTGCCATTTCCATTTGAATCTTCTTCTTCAGCGCCAACTTCAATTTCCTGCGCTTTACAAAGATTAAATAAAGTCAAGAGAACCATTAAATAAGTGTATTTCATGATAGATTTCATTTTATTAAAACTGCTGACAACGTCAAGCTAATGGAATGCAGCCGATATATCATTTGGGCATTTTACTCACATCCATATAAAGTACATTCCAACGATGTCCGTCAATGTCGGAAAAAACGCAGCTATACATCCAGCCTTGCATTTTTGTCGGTTTATGGTTACTAGTACCGCCAGCGCCTATTGCTTTATTTGCCATTTCATCAACTTCTTCCTTGCTTTCTGCGTCAATGGATAGTAATACTTCCGTTGCTTGCTTTGTATCAGCAACTTCACTATTTGTGAAACTTTTAAAAGTCGGTTCGTCAAAAAGCATTACAACAATGTTTTTTTGTCCGACAAGTAAGCAAGCGGAATTATCGGTATTGCCGTGTTTTGTATTAAATGAAAATCCAAGTTTGGTGAAAAACTCTTTTGATTTTTTGATGTCTTTCACCGGTAGATTAATCCAAAATTCTTTTGCCATAATTCATTTGTTAATTGTTGTCCTCCTCGATTGTCTTTTCTGTGTCGCCCCGTTTTATTGAATGGTTTCTGGTTTTCGCTTTTTGACAAATAAATTTGTGGACAGTCTTAAATGACTATAAAAAGTGTCAAATATGTCCAAGTTATCTGGACTGCTTTCGTTGTCATTTCATTGTTTTACCATCAGCAAAAAATAAACGAAACTGAAAATGGTTTCATATATTTATAGTAATTAGTCACCCGTATAGCCAATAACATAAAGATAATAAGTCATTCATTTTCAACGCCAGTTCAAATTCTTGAGTTCTGCATCCCATGTTTTTTTCAAAAACATATTTTGAGCACTGGAATTACTTTTACACTTTAATAACCAAAAAGGTTTTATTTTTAACTATAGTTTAAACCTTACCCTTTCTTTACAAACTTGGTAAGTATTACAATCACTTGATCGTTGATTTTGCCTTCAATTTGTTCAGCGTTATCACTTACTAGTTTAATTTTCTTAACTACCGTACCTTTAGAAGCAGTAAAATTTGTTCCTTTAACATTAAGAGCTTGTGTAAGTACAACATTATCACCTGATTCAAGCACATTTCCAAATGCATCTTTATGAACATCTTTAACTTCAAATGCACTTAAT
>CAISYK010000587.1 GCA_903889605.1 uncultured Bacteroidota bacterium | reverse complement strand
GGTTCAGCTGCTCAGGAAATTATACACCATTCAACTATTCCTGTATTGAGTATTACACCAATTGAGAGAAAAGACACAACTTTTTTCGTAAATCCATATTAAATTTATTTTGAAAATGCGGTAATATAAAAATGAGTAAATGTAATTTTCAACTTGACATTTAACTAAATCAACGAAAACTATGAAATCATTTAAAATTGAAAAAATCCTTATTCCGATTGATTTTTCAGAAACTTCGATGCTGGCCTTCGAACACGCGGTATATACTGCAAAATTATTTCATGCGGAGTTGGTTCTGCTGCATGTTGTTGAAAAACATTGGGAAAATTTCAGCATTGTAGTTCCTGAAATGCGTATTGATCAGCCGGATAATATTATAAAATCAGTTGAAAAAAGATTGGAAGAAATTGCCGCGAATATTCGTTCTGTACATGGTATAAAATCAACTTGTATAACATCAGACGGAACAATTTTTAGTGAAATTATTTCTGTTTCAAAAGAGCATAATGTTGATTTGATAATGATGGGAACTCACGGTACTTCAGGTTTTGCTGAATTTTTTGTCGGCAGCAATGCTTATAAAGTAGTTACAAGTGCAGAATGTCCGGTAATATCTGTACAAACACATGCTCAAAAATTAGGTTTTAAAGATATTCTTTTGCCTATTGATGATTCAGCCCACTCGCGTCAAAAAGTAAATCATGCAATTGTTTTGGCTAGACATTTTTCAGCAAAACTGCATATTGTTGGTTTAGCAGATTTTAATGATGTAATAGAACTCCATAAATTTGAAATAAAATTAGAGCAAATAGAAGATTATATAAAAAAATGCGATTTGACTTGCACAAAAGAAATTGTACACGGAAAAAATCAAGCAAAATTGACCGCCGAATATGCCCAGGCAACTGGTACAGATTTAATTATTATTATGACTGATCAGGATGAAAATCTTACGGGGCGTTTAATGGGCTCTTATGCTCAGCAAATTGTTAATCATTCAAAAATTCCGGTAATGAGCATTCAGCCTTTTTTAGGGACCACATTTTCATGGGCGAATTAAATGCGAATTTTTATTTTCAAAAAACCGTTTTGTATTAAATACTAAACGGTTTTTTATTGTATACCGCTTTAGGTAAAGAAAAAAACTTTGTTAGTAAATATCTATTATTAAGTTTGAAGTAATATAGTCTTCAATCCGCAGTGCAGCATCTTTAATAAAACAGCCCTGCTGCATAAAATGCGGCAGGGCTGTTTCAATAATAAATGTAAATTATTTTCAGGCAAACTTTTTCTCAAACGCCTGCATTACTTCAACTAATGCATTTACACTTTCCAACGGAAGTGCATTATACAAAGAAGCACGGTAACCTCCCACATCACGGTGTCCGCGTATGCCGGTTAAATTCGCCTCTTTTGCTAATTTATCAAACTCAGGTTCCAATTCAGGTTTGTGCATAATAAATGTAACGTTCATATTTGAACGGTCTTCTATGGCTGTAGTTCCTTTGAAAATTGAGTTACGGTCAATCTCATTGTATAAAGTTTCTGCTTTTTGCTGATTGATTTTTTCGATCCATTCAATGCCTCCGTTTTTCTTTAACCATCTTAATGTTAACAAGGAAACGTAGATTGGGAAAACAGGAGGCGTGTTATACATACTTTCGCCTTTTATCTGAACCTGGTAATCAAGCATAGACAGCATTTTACGGCCTGTTTTTCCTAATATATCCTCGCGCACAGCAACCATTGTGGTACCTGCAGGTCCCATGTTTTTTTGCGCACCTGCATAAATTAAAGCAAAGTCATTGCCGTCAACTTTACGGCTGAAAATATCGCTGCTCATATCACAAACCAATGGTACAGATGTTTTTGGGAAGTTTTTTATTTGAGTACCGTAAATAGTATTGTTTGTAGTGATGTGCAGATAATCTAAATTTGATGGTATTTCGTATCCTTTTGGGATATAGCTGAATTTTTTATCTTCCGATGAAGCAATTACAACTGTGCTGCCGATCATCTTGGATTCCTTAATTGCTTTGCTTGCCCAAACTCCTGTATTTACATATCCTGCAGTACCTTCTGCACGCAGTAAATTGTATGGAACCATTGCAAATTGTAAACTTGCACCGCTGGCTAAAAATAATACCTGGTAACCGTCTTTCAAGCCCAGTAATTCTTTTACCAAGGCTTTGGATTCTTCCATCACTTTTTCAAAATTTTTGCTGCGATGGGAAATTTCCAGTAATGAAAGATTTAGATTATCAAAATTGATACAAGCTTCAGAAGCTTCTTTTAATACTTCAGCAGGCAATATTCCAGGACCTGCACTAAAATTGTGAACTTTTGTCATATAAGTATAGATTGATTTTGATTATATCATTTATAAATTAATTGAATACTGATGCTTTTATGTTTTTATAATAAACACATTAAAATAATTGAAAATCATTTTTATCTGTGTTATCTGAATAACATTTAATGGAATGCGAAATTAGGTATTATTTGAAAGGCAGAAAGAAAAAGGAGAATAATATTTTGTTAGTAATATTTTGAGATATATAATATTTCAGCAAATCCAAAATTTAATTCAGTCATTATTTGACATATTTTTTAGCATTACAATTGATGCGAGAAATATAAGTCAATAATTCGTAATTTCGTTTTTATTCATTGTTTTAACCTGCAATAGGCTGCAAAAAATGAATATCTTTGACATTCATTTAAATAATTGTTTAGAAAAATATGTCAGATAATTCATTACCTGAAAAAATTGTCAGTAAATTGGCTGACACTGATGGATTCAGCCATTGGCTTGGCATTGAACAGGTTGAAGTTAAGCAGGGGTATTGTGTTTTGAGAATGACCATCCGCAAAGAAATGCTGAATGCTTTTGATATTGCACATGGCGGAATTACTTATTCATTGGCAGACAGTGCTTTAGCTTATGCTTCGAATACTCAGGGGAGAATAAGTGTTTCTGTTGAAACAAGTATTTCACATACTATATCTTTGAAAGAAGGCGATGTAATTACAGCGGTTGCAGAAGAATTAAGCCTTTCCAATAAGATTGGAATATACCAGGTAACAATAAAAAATCAAGATGATAAAATTGCCGCACTTTTCAAAGGCACAGTTTATAGAACAAGTAAAAATTGGTTTGAAGAAAAATAGTAATATACCACTAAGGCACTTAGAACACTTAGGTTCAGAGAGTAATAGTGTTTCTTGGTGTTCTAAGTGTCTCAGAGGTGAAAAAAATATCTGAATATGAAACAAGCTTATATAATTAACGGAGTCCGCACTCCAATTGGAAGTTTAGGTGGTACATTGTCTGCTGTACGCACGGATGATTTAGCCGCATTTGTGTTAAAAGAATTAATGAAACTGAATCCATCTATTGATGCAGCCCAAATCGGGGATGTAATAATGGGGTGCGCAAACCAGGCTGGAGAAGATAACCGTAATGTAGCCCGTATGGCTTTGCTGTTGGCCGGTTTGCCGTATACAGTTCCTGGTGAAACGGTTAATCGTTTGTGCGCTTCTGGTTTATCAGCAGCAATGTCAGCAGCGCGAACTATTATGATTGGTGAAGCCGATTTGATGATTGCCGGAGGTGTTGAAAATATGACCCGTTGTCCGCTGGTAATGTCTAAGGCGACTTCAGCTTTTGGCCGTGATCAGCAGTTGTTTGATTCTTCCATTGGCTGGCGTTTTGTGAATCCTAAAATGAAAGAGTTGTATGGTATTGAAGGGATGGGTGAAACAGCAGAGAATCTTGCCGAGCGTGATAATATTAACCGGGAAGACCAAGATAAATTTGCAGTGTGGAGTCAGCAAAAAGCTATTGCAGCGCAGGCTAAAGGACGTTTTGCAAAAGAAATTGCTGCAGTTGAAATACCGCAGAAAAAAGGTGATCCTAAAATTTTCGACAAAGATGAATTTATAAAATCAGATACTACAATTGAAGGATTGGGTAAGTTAAGAGCCTCATTTCGTAAAGAAGGAGGAACAGTAACAGCAGGTAATTCATCAGGTTTAAATGACGGAGCTGCAGCGATTTTATTAGCATCAGAAGATGCAGTAAAAAAATATAATTTGAGTCCTAAAGCGAGAATCGTATCAAGCGGGGTTATTGGTGTTGAACCTCGTATTATGGGGATAGGGCCTGTAGCTGCAAGCAATATGGCTTTGAAGCGTGCCGGTTTAAGTATGAAGGATATTGATATTATTGAATTGAACGAAGCATTTGCAGCACAATCTTTAGCATGTACACGTGCCTGGGGACTTGCAGATAATGATTTCCGTATTAATCCGAACGGAGGAGGTATAGCGCTGGGACATCCATTAGGAATGAGCGGGGCGCGCATTTTAAATTCTGCAGCAGTTGAACTGCATGAACAAAACAAACGTTATGCTCTTGTGACGCTGTGTATTGGGGTAGGACAGGGGTTCGCTGTAATAATTGAAAAATGTTAAATATGACTTTAACATGGTTTCATCGAACCCTGTCAGTGGTAAAAAAATCAAAACAAAATTATTTCGTAATATAATTTAGTAATTCTAAATATTTTTAAATATGAATTTACATTTACATTTTATACTTGTTAACTCTGAGTTTAATCAAGGTATTGCTGATGATTTAAATGAAGGACAGGAATCGGAAGATAACATTAAATATTTGTGGGAAGACGAGTTAAAAGTGACGGAACCCATTAAAGAATTCAAGATTAAAAATAATGCGGTTTATACATTAGCAGGATATTTCCCTGATGACAAAGAATTTAGTTTTGAAATTTGGGACATGACTGTCGTAGACTGCACAACAGAAAATGGTAAAAATATGCAGTTTGCTGTTTCAAAAAAACTTTTAAAAAAAACAGAAAAAATAGTTGATGAAAGTAAAGATGAAACGCATTTGTATTTTTATCTGCGTGATGCACTTCCAATGGAAAACCCTATGGATGGTGTTTATATCATCAAGCAGGACTTTCCTAAAGAATTAAAAAAATAAAAATGTCATGACAAGAGAAGAGCTGTTTTCAAATATTAAAAAGAAAAAAAGTTTCCTTTGTGTTGGTTTGGATACCGATATAACTAAGATACCATCACATCTGCTTAAAACAGAAGATCCTGTTTTTGAATTCAACAAACAGATTATTGATGCAACCCACGATTTGTGTGTTTCATATAAACCCAATATGGCTTTTTATGAGTCGCAAGGTGCAAAAGGCTGGATTAGTCTTGAGAAAACAATCAACTACATTAATCAAAAACACACTGATATTTTCACAATTGCTGATGCAAAACGCGGGGATATCGGCAGCACTTCAGCCATGTATGCAAAGGCGTTTTTTGAAACATTAAATTTTGATTCCCTTACTGTGGCTCCATATATGGGTGAAGACAGCATTGCTCCATTTCTTGAATACAAAAATAAATGGGTGATTTTATTGGCTCTCACTTCCAATAAAGGAGCATTTGATTTTCAAACCAAAGAAATTATATCGTTAGTTGATCCTGGAAGAAGGATAAAGTTATTCGAGAAAGTTATTGAAATATCTAAAAAATGGAGTTCTCCTGATAACATGATGTATGTTGTTGGTGCAACAAAAGCAGAAATGCTTCTGGATATTCGTAAAATAATTCCTGATAATTTTTTATTGGTTCCTGGAGTTGGTGCACAGGGAGGCCGTTTGCAGGATGTTGCTGAATACGGCATGAATAAGCAATGCGGCTTGCTGGTTAACTCATCCCGAGGAATTATTTATGCTGGCGAAAGTGAAAATTTCGCTGATAAAGCAAGAGAAGAAGCTTTGAAATTGCAGAAAGAAATGGAAGTTTTACTGGAAATGTATTTATAGTTTTATTGTAAATTTATAATCTCAAATTTATTTTATTATGTCCTATTTAATGGTTTGCCTTGGCAATATTTGCCGTTCTCCTTTGGCTGAGGGTATTTTACGCGATAAAGCCGAAAAATTAAAACTTGATATTAATATCGATTCTGCCGGAACAGCTAATTATCATGTTGGCGAACATCCTGATAACCGTACTGTTTTGAACGCAAAAAATCATGGCGTTGATATTTCCAAATTAAAAGCGCGGCAGTTTCAGGTTGAAGATTTTGATAAATTCGAAATCATTTTTGCGATGGATAGTTCTAATTATTCT
>CAISYK010000586.1 GCA_903889605.1 uncultured Bacteroidota bacterium | reverse complement strand
GCGCATGACGGTACGTCTACGACAGTTCACTTACATTCACCATACCATTCAAACCAGTTACCTGTCACCTGTTGCTGGTGCATACAACACCTTCGCAGGCATTGTTAAGTAATCTTTGTCTCGGCAGCTCCACACCCCAACGTTGCCATTGACGCATGTGCCGATAGTTTACCCCTGATGGAACAAGGGGTTAAATCAAGTCCACTTATTGTCTTCACAGATATATAAGAAACTGTCTAACAGTTACTCGAACGACTTCGTATCGCACTTAAACTTGCTCCCAACACTTCCATAAACGCAATTCGTAGCGTTTATGAAAGTGTATCCAACTGATTGAGACTATCGATAACTGACGTTTCGAAATTAGTTGAATAGAAAAAACAAGTTTCAAATAAAATTCCAATAATTAATCCTCAAATTAAAATTGATATTTTACATAACCTCCATTACTTCAGCAGTTCTTTCCTGATAGAAACTTTTCCCTTCAGCTGCCATAGCTTTCAGCTTGTTGGTAGGTTTGAAACGTTTTCCGTATTTTTTTGCAAGAATATTACATTCAGCAACAAATTTTTTCAGCCCGATAGAATCAATGAAAGAAATTACTCCGCCTGTGTAAGGTGCAAATCCCCATCCAAGTATAGATCCAATATCAGCATCTGCTGGCTTTGTAACAATATTTTCCTCCAAACATTTTACTGCTTCAAGAGCCTGTATGTATAATAATCGTTTTTTAATTTCTTCAACATTGGGCTGTTGTGATAAAACAGGATATAATTTGGCTAGTTCTGTCCACAATACTTTCTTACCGCCTTCTGGATATTCATAAAATCCTTTCTTGGCCTTTTTCCCAGGTCTCTGTAATTCTTCTACAAACTTATTTATAACAGCCACTGCAGCAGCATCATTTTTCTTTCCTGAATCAGCCTCGGCTTGTTTATTAATTTTATAACACAACTCAATACTTACCTCGTCAGCTAATGATAATGGACCAACCGGCATGCCAGCCATTTTTCCAGCATTTTCAATTAATGCCGGAGAAACACCGCCTGCAAGGCATTCCATTCCTTCAAATAAATAAGTAGAGAATACTCTTGAAGTAAAAAATCCTCGTCCGTCATTAACTACAATAGGAGTTTTCTTGATTTTTTTTACGAAATCAATAGCCGTTGCGATGGCATAATCAGAAGTTTTTTCACCCAAAATAATTTCCACTAACTGCATTTTATCTACAGGAGAAAAGAAATGGAGACCAATAAAGTTTTTAGGTCTTGCCGAAGCCTTTGCTAATCCTGTTATCGGCAATGTAGATGTATTGGATGCGAAAACGGCATCAGCCGAAAGTACGGCTTCAGATTCTTTGGTAACAGTAGCTTTCAATTCACGGCTTTCAAAAACAGCTTCAATCACAAGATCACAGCCAGCAATGTCTGCAGGGTTTTCAGTGGTATAAATCCTATTAAGCAGTTCATCAGCTTTTTCCTGACTAATCTGATTTTTTGTAAGTTTTTCGGATAAAATCTTAACAGAATAATCCTTGCCTTTTTCAGCGGCCGCCTTTGTAACATCTTTCAATACTATATCTAATCCATTCAAAGCAGCGGAATAAGCTATTCCTGCCCCCATCATGCCGGCACCAAGGATGCCTATCTTTTTAAGATTTGACGGCGGGATACCTGCAGGCCTTGCCTCTCCTTTATTTGCCTCTGTCATATTAATAAACAAAGTACGAATCATGTTTTTTGATTCAGGTGTTAAAACAAGATTAGTGAAATAACGAACCTCAACCATTAAAGCTCTATCAAGAGGAAGCTGTAATCCTTCATAAATGCAGTTCATGATGGCAATTGGTGCAGGATAATTGCCGTAAGTCTTTTTAAGAATAAGGCCTGCTGCTGCAGGAAGCACCATTAATATTTTAGGACTTTGTATTCCGCCGCCTGGGATTTTAAAACCGTCTTCATCCCAAGGCTGTATCTTCTTTCCAACATTTACTATCCATTGTTTTGCAGCAGGGATAAGCTGTTCCAGCGAATCAACCAATTGGTTTACCATACCGCTTTTCAACGCCTGTTCAGGACGAAGCTTTTTACCTTCAAGAAGCATGGGTAAAGCTTCCTGTATACCAATCAGACGAGGCAGTCTTTGTGTTCCTCCCCCCCCTGGAAGCAGACCAAGCAATACTTCAGGCAATCCAATTTGAATTCTTGAATCATTTAAAGCAATGCGGTAATGACATGCCAGACAAACTTCATATCCTCCGCCAAGCACTGTACCATTAATGGCCGCAACTACCGGCTTTCCGCCGGTTTCCATTTTACGAAATACTTTATGCAGCCGCATTGCGATTGCTGTAATTTGTTCCGGCCCGTTATTTCCGACTATCATTTTAAGATCAGCGCCAAGCATAAAATCTTTCTTTGAAGAAGTAATAATTATTCCCTTCACAGATTGGTCGGAAACAGAATCATTTATATGCATTTCAAAATCGGCAAGCAGATCCTCATTAATAACATTTACCGATGAATTTTTGTTGTCAAAGCTTATTATAGCTATGCCGTCATTGTCTTTTGTGTATTGTATCATATTTGAGAAGTGAGCCCCTCCAGACCTTCCCCAAAAGGGAGGAGAAGACTGGTGTGGCGGGTTAATTGTTTATATTATAATTGTTCGTTTTAAAATTCTAAAAATGGATTTTTACTGAAATCTCGGAATCGTTTTTAATTTTAAACATTAATGTATAATGGCAATAATTTCTTAAATAATATTTTCATCAGGGCGTTCCCTTTCTTAAAAAAGAAAGAACCGGGCTTTCCGCTTCAATCTTTTGCAAGGGCAAAAGGATTTTCGCTTCAATCCCTAACGCAGCATTAACAATGAAATAGTCATAAATACATTAATTATCATGTCACGAAACTTATTTAATCACTTAATTGAATAAACCTCCCCTTCGGGGAGGCCGGGAGGGGCTTATACCCTCTCAATAATTGTTGCAATACCCATACCGCCTCCAACGCAAAGAGTAACAAGTCCTGTTTGTTTATTTGATCTTTCTAACTCATCGAGTATTGTACCAATAAGCATAGCACCTGTTGCACCCAGCGGATGACCCATAGCAATGGCTCCGCCGTTAACATTTAATCTGTCAGGAGTTATATTCATTTCTTCCATAAAACGCATAGGAACCACAGCAAATGCTTCATTAACTTCGAACAGGTCAATATCCGAAACATTCATCTTTGCTTTTTTCAATGCTTTTAATGAAGCTGGCCCTGGAGCAGTAAGCATTATGGTAGGTTCAGCGCCAAGAACTGCAAATGAGCGAATCCTTGCACGAGGTTTAAGATTAAGCTTATTGCCGATTTTTTTGCTGCCGATAAGTACAAGTGAAGCTCCGTCAACAATTCCTGATGAATTACCTGCATGATGAGGATGAATAATTGTTTCCACTTCAGGATAGCGCTGTATAGCAACAGAATCATATCCTCCCATTGCTCCCATCATTTCAAACGCAGGCTTGATTGAAGAAAGTTTTTGGATACTGGTATCAGCGCGGACCATTTCATCTCTGTCGAGAATTGTAACTCCATTGATATCTTTAACAGCTATTATTGATTTATTAAATCTTCCTTCTGCCCAGGCAGCTCCGGCACGCCTGTGAGATTCAACAGCAAATGCATCAAGCTGCGACCGGTCAAACCCATATTTAGTAGCTATCAGATCGGCTGAAATTCCTTGGGGTACAATATGATGTTTGAGGATCATATTAGGGTCTGAAAACAATGCAAACCCATCAGAGCCCATCTGCACACGCGACATAGATTCAACACCGCCAGCCACAATTAAATCGGTAAATCCGGACATTATATATGCCGAGGCCTGGTTGATAGCCTCCAATCCGGAACCGCAGTATCTGTTTAAGGAAACTCCTGCTGTGTTATTACTATACCCGGCAGCAATAGCCGCAGTTTTAGCAATATCCGAGCCTTGTTCAGCTACTTGCGTAACGCAGCCTATAATTGCATCTTCTACATAAGATGTATCAAGGTTATTGCGTTCACGGATTGCATTAAAAGTTGTGGTAAGCAATCGTAGTGCGGTTACATCATGTAAACCGCCGTCTTTTTTACCCTTTCCGCGGGGAGTGCGCACTGCATCAAAAATAAAAGCTTCTGCCATTTTTATAAAATTATTTAAGGTTAAAAAGTTTCAGCTCATTGTAATTAGTTCTGAAAAAAAACTCCGAAATTGAATGAATTAAATTTAATTTAACGCAAACTTAAGTCCTATATAATAGAAAAACAAATTAAGGGAAGCTTAAATTCAAATCGAAAATAATTGAAAGCATTGATAATACTGTAATGCAAAATTAACGTGAAAAAAATAATGAAAGACTATAATATTTATTAATTTATAAATTGCTCTTTAATCGTTAATGCCGCGTTAGGGATTGAAGCGGAAATCCTTTTGGTGAGGAACGAACAAAAAGATTGAAGCGGAAAGCCCGCCCCTTTCATTTTTAAGAAAGGGGAACGCCAAAATGAAGCGAATTTAGATGATTATTTTTGCAAATATTAATCACTTTAGTTTTAATAAATATTCAGGGGATAATACTTTTTTAAAAATACTGCAGAAAAGAAATGGAAAAATTAATATCAGAGCAAATCCAGCTTATTACTGACTAGCTATAATCTTCTGGTATTTATTGCTGTTGGTAGGGTCTATCTCGTTCAGCAGGTTAACTACTTTTCCTTTTTCATCGGGGAAAGCACCGGTAAAAATATTGATTATTTCGTCAGACTTTGCATTGAAAAAAACCTGCAGACTGTATGATAAAGGTTTTATCTGGTGGACTTTCTGCAAATCTTCAAGACTTTCCAAGATAGCAGCACGTGCGTTTTCTTTGTTATCAACCATGATATCCAATCCTAAACGGTGATATTTATACATACATTCACGCAGAGAAACAAATGATGCATCTAACATATTGTTTATTAACCAGTATCGATTTTTGGTGCCGTCAAACGCTTTCCAGCCTAAATCACTGCTGGCTTGCGCATTATTCACTATAGCAAGTGCTTTTTGCAGATAAGTTGTACCTCCGTCCATAGAAAAAGAATCGTAATCCAAACCAATCATCAGGTAAGCATAATAAGCCAGCACTGATGTAAGATTAGATAAATGAACATTTTCGGTAAATTCAAGAGGTGTCCCTTCCTGGTACTTAAAAGAAAAATCGTTATCGTTATTATTTAAAAGCGGCGAGTTGAAGGAAGACTTGAAAACCGGCCGGCGTGCCTGAACTTGCAGCGTAGCCTTAAACTCTTCTGTAGATGGGCGCTCGGTGACATTAATTAAAATACTGCAGTCGATTCTCTCATTATTTTTAAAAACATCATTGGTCCATTTTCGGTTGTTCATAAACTCATAAATGGCTGTCTGCAATGTTTCAAAAACACGTTTATCTGTTCCTTGAATAGATTGTGATAAAACCTGCACTTTACAGTTTAATTCCTGTGAAAAGGCTGAATTCAAAACAAAAATAAAAAGTATAAAAATTAATCTGCGCACAATTATTTATTTTTGAATTTAAGAATTTGTGTTTATTGGTTATGGATTTATTGAACTTAATTAATAACTGCTTTATGGTCGTGAGCTTTAGGCGCAAAATTTAAAATTTCATTTACAATATCTTTGGCAACTTCTGCCTTGCTCTTCAACTCAAATTTTTTAGATATATTGTATTTATCTATGATTGTTATTATGTTAGTATCTGTTTTAAAACCGGCACCTGTATCATTCAATGAATTAAGGACAATTAAATCCAGATTTTTCTTTTTTATTTTTGCTTTTGCATTTTCATTCTCATTGTCAGTTTCAAGTGCAAAACCAATAAGCAGCTGATTTGATTTTTTCAGTTTTCCTAATTCCTCCAGAGTATCTTTGGTGGGAACAAGATCCAGACTTTTTGTTCCTGCAGCTTTTTTAATTTTT
>CAISYK010000585.1 GCA_903889605.1 uncultured Bacteroidota bacterium | reverse complement strand
TATTGAGCAAGCCAATAAAAATTTGTATCAACTAATTGATGTTGTAAACATAGATACTGTTTTACGCAGTGAGTGGGATGGTCAGGCAAAAGACAAAGCTACCGCCTTAATACTGGAGTTTAAAGAATACTTAGAGCAGCATAAAGACGAAATAACAGCCTTGCAGTTATTCTATAATCAAACATACAGCAACCGAAGATTTACGTTTAAAATGATTCGCGAGCTAAGTGAAAAACTAAAACAGGATAAACCTGTTTTAGCGCCTTCCCATATTTGGCAGGCTTATGAGCAGTTAGAAAAGGTGAATGGCGCATCGCCAAAAAGTGAGTTGATAGCATTGGTTAGTTTAATTCGCAGGGTTTTAGAAATAGATACGGTACTGACAAGCTTGGATGTTACAATAAATAAAAATTTCCAAACATGGATTTTTAAACAACAAGCCGGTGCAACAAAATACAACGAAGAGCAAATGGAATGGCTTCGTTTAATAAAAGACCATGTTGCCACCAGTTTAGAAGTGGATAAGGCTGATTTAGAAAATACGCCATTTGCAGAGCGCGGTGGATTAAGCAAATTCTTTAAACTTTTTGGCAGTGATTACGAGACTTTAATCACTGAATTAAATAATACTTTGGTTGCTTAGAAAATTATTTTTAAAATAAATTCACGTATTTGTGAATTATTTCGTAATATTGTAACACATTTCACCGCATGGATTTAGTATTTAACAACACAGAATTAGCCGATCTATACCAAGGTAAGCAGGTTAAAAACAAACTTTACAAATCAAATCCTACACTTATTAAACAATTTATTAAAACGATTAAATTCTTAGAACAAGCAAAAAAAATTGAAGAGTTGCTGCAATTAAAGGGCTTGCATTACGAAAAGTTAATTAAAGAAAGAGTTGGTCAAAGTTCAGTAAGAATAAACGACCAATATCGTTTAATTTTTATCGAAAGATTCGATGGCAGCATCCCGCCAAAGGTTGTGTTATTGTCGATTGAAGAAATAACCGATTATCATTGATTTAAAATTTAAAGACATGACAATTAATGTAAAAAATCTAGTTCCGGCTTATGCAATCCATCCGGGCGAAATGTTAAAAGATGAATTGGATGCTCGTGATATTAAGCAAAATGATTTTGCGAAACTTATAGGGTATAAAGCTACTCAGTTAAACGAAATCATAAAAGGCAAGCGCGATGTCAATGCTGATTTTGCTTTGCTCATTGGGAAAGCTTTAGGCATGGATCCTTCTTTTTGGATGGGCTTACAAACCCAGCACGATTTGGACAAAGTTAGAATTGAAGAGAAAAACAAAGATCGTGTTGAAGCCATTGGTATTTGGGAAATGATGAATCCTTATATCGCTATTAAATATCTCAAAAAAACAGGATGGGTAAGCGGTGATCCAATTGAAGACATTCCCAAAATAAAAGTTTTATACAATGTTGGTTCAATTGAGGAGTTCCCGGCGCTATATGCAAACGGGCGCTTTCGTAAATCTACCAAGTTGGAAACAGATACTTTGAATTTGGTAGCATGGACAAAAATAGTAGCGTATAAAGCAAATAACATTGAAGTAAAAAAGTTTAATCATAACAAGCAGGAGGAGCTTATTATTAAGTTAAAGGAAATTTTAAAAGAAAATAAAAAAACGCTTTTTAAAGTTGAATCCTTGTTAAATGAATATGGTATTAAACTGATTATTGAAGAAAGACCGGATAAATGCCCGATTGATGCTTACTCTTTCTGGAGTAATGGCAAACCGGCTATTGGTATAACATTGAGACATAAACGAATTGATAATTTTGCGTTTAACCTGCTTCACGAATTAGGTCATGTGTTTTTACATTTAACCAATGATAATACAGTAGATTTTATTGATTATGAAAACGACAATCAAAAATATAAAAACAGTTCCGAAGAAAAACAAGCCAACGAATTTGCCTCGAACCATTTAATTGATGCTAAAGTTTGGGCTTTGTTTAAAAACGATGAAATTGATTTAACCGACTCCATAATAAAGCAATTTGCTAAACAACAAAATATACATCCGGCTATAGTTTTAGGTCGTTTAGGACATGAGTTGAATCTTTATCCTAAAACTGCCATTACCAAAGAATTAAACTAATTTTTCCAATCTAATATGTCTGTTTAGGTGATGCCTCTGTACTGCTAATTATGGCTTATTTACAATTAATAAATTTTGACAGCAACTATTATAAAAAATAAAACAAATGCCTCGTTGAGCAGTGTAGAAGCTTTGTCGAAGCCTAACACCAATGAAACAGAAGCCTTGCCAAAAAGTTGGAAATGGACTAAGTTGGGCGAACTAATTGATAATTCGTTAATTGGTATAGTAAGGGCAAATGATTTACAAAATACAGTTGGAAAAGGAGTACCGTATTTGAAAATGAATAACATTGATTTGAGCGGACATTTGCAATTAGAAAACTTAGTTTATGTTGAAATTAGCAATGATGAACTAAAAAAATATTCTTTAAAAGAAAACGATGTATTAATTAACACAAGAAATAGTTATGAGCTTGTGGGTAAGTCAGGTATTGTTGAAGGGTTGGTTAGAGATACGGTTTTCAATAATAATATAATGCGTTTAAGATTCAATAATGATGTTAGCCCAAAATTTATTTCTTATCAATTAATTAGCCAAGAGGCTAAAGCAAATCTTACAAAAGAAAAAAAAGCAACTACAAATATCTGTGCATTATATCAAGCAGAAATATACGGGCTTAGCTTTAAAATTTGCGAGCTTTCCAAACAACAATCTATCGTTTCCAAAATAGAACAACTATTTACCGAAGTTGATGCTGGAATAACAAAACTAAAGGATGCACAAAAACAATTAAGCCATTTTAAACAGAGTGTTTTAAAAGAAGCTTTTATTCCTAAAGATGGAGAAGTGTGGGAAACAAAAAAGTTAGGAGAAGTGGCTATTTTCTCATCAGAAAAATATCAACCAAAAGGTGAAGTGGAATTTTTTGTTGGATTAGAGCACATCGAAAAAGAAACCGGAAAACTAACAGATAAAGTTGGCGAAGAAAAAATAACAACAATAAAAAATAGATTTCACAAAGGGGATATTTTGTACGGAAAATTACGCCCCAACCTAAGCAAAGCAATCTTAGCCGAACGTGATGGTGTTTGTTCTACTGATATATTGGTTTTAAAAACAACTGATGATATTGATGGGAAATACTTGCATAAATTTATGTTGTCTAAAACCTTTGTTGATGATTGTTCTTTTAATACATCAGGCGTAAATCTTCCAAGAGTATCAACAAAGTATTTAGAAAATTACCCCATCCCATTACCAAAAATTAAAATTCAACAAAGAATAGTAAAGCAATTTCAAGAACAATTTGAAGTTGCCAATGAAATAGAAGATGCGATTACAAAAAGCTTAAAGGAAGCAGAACTATTAAAACAAAGTATTTTAAAACAAGCGTTTGAAGGGAGGCTAATATAAATGTCCTTAATTTATAAAGTAAAAACAAATCCTGACGAAATTTATGTTACCATAGAACACTTTGACGCTGCCAATAATCAGGTTTTAATTGATTTTTTTGACGATCAAGAATTTGATAAAATTGTTCCATTATTTAATAATGAAGGATTAAGCTCGTTATCTTCCATGCTCCTAATTCAGAATTATAAATTAAAATCACTTAATGAAGGTTCTGTTTATATTATACAAAAAGAAGTTATTCAAACAGTTTTAGAACAAAGCCAAATTTCATTCACTACTACCTCTGAACATAAATTATTAATAGGTGCAACAATTAAATTAGGGAATGATGTAGCTGAATTATTTTACAAAACCAAAAGTTTTTCCCAAGAGGAATTATATGTTCGGTTTGCTAATCGGTCAGTAACAGGGAACAGTGAACTTTTGAACTTTAGAAATGAAGGTAATATCAAATTGATTATTCGTAATGTCGGTCAAGGTAATTGGAATGAAATTAAAGTGAATGGCAAATACGAGATTTTATTCGACATTGGTGCAGCCTATTTTGAAAGTCAAACTAATTTATTAGCTTTAATATCAAGCAGAGAGAAAAAGATTACATTGCCCATAATCCCGGTGTCATTATTTCACATTGGGATGTGGATCATTACCATGTATTGAAGTTATTTTCAGATAATTTAATAAAAAACTTTAAATTTTTTATTTGCAGAAGTTTTTTACC
>CAISYK010000584.1 GCA_903889605.1 uncultured Bacteroidota bacterium | reverse complement strand
GAATGGACTGCTACACTGCCTATCTTTATTACTTGGTTTATACAAAGGTAACGTCATTTTATATTGCTTTTTTGAAAAAAATTAACCCTCGAACTGACATCGCGCTGGCTGTTTCGAGCGGAGTCGAGAAATGAGCGTGGCATCAAAACTGGATCATTTCATAATAGGTAAAGGTATAAAAGAGCGGATTTGGAGTTTATCCTGAGCGAATTCAGACGGCTTCAATCTTTTGCCATAGCAAAATGATATCCTCTTCAATCCCTAAAGCAGCATTTACAATGAATTGCAATTTATCCCAGATTACGCATTAGAAAATTGAAAAGGAAATTATATTCTTTATAAATGTTCCTCAATCCCGAGAACCAAGCTCGTTTTTTTATTGAGTGCAATTTAAGTAAATCCAGTTACTTTGACTCAAGAGGTTATAAATCTCAAGGTTCTAAAGAACTTGGTTTGTCGCAATATTATAACTTTTGTAACAAGGTTAAAAAAATATGCATTTTAGGTTATATATAAAGCTAAGCTCCAATTTATCCGGAAACAGGAATATAATTGAATAGAAATTTTATCAACAAGACTGTTTTCATACAGATTTTATTTTATTTTCAATAGCCGTAGTTGAGAACCCTTCCAGAAATTCGATTGTTTTAACTTCACCTCCAAAAGTTCTCACAAAATCAGAACCAACAATGAATTTTTTGCCTTGAGGATTTATTTCATCGGCATCATAATCGGCACCTTTGACTAATACATCAGGTGTTAATAAACGAATTAAATCCTGCGGTGTTTCTTCGAAAAATAAAATAACAGCATCTACAAAGTGCATTGAAGCTAATATCATTGCCCGTGATTTCTCGTCCTGCAATGGACGGGATTTAGCCTTATTCAATTTGCGTACAGAGGAATCACTGTTTAATCCAATTATTAATTTCCCGCCTAAATCTGATGCTTTTGCAAGATAATCAATATGTCCGCGATGAATAATATCAAAACACCCATTAGTAAAAACAATTTTCTCCTGCTTGAAACGCCATATAGATGACATCATTAACAAAGTTTCAAGGTCGTAAATTTTTGATTGTAAAATTTCTAATGCTGGTAATTTCTGTGTGTTTGGGATCATAATGATTACGGATAATGAATCTATACGAATTTAGGAAAGCATACCAATTATTTATTTTAAATAGACTGATTTGGATATACCCTTAGTTTTGCTGCAGCTAAAAGACAAATTTATTTATATCTTAATTTCTTTATTCATCATAGGCAGCAGTATTAATGAAATTGCGCCCAATAAAAGAATGAGAATAAACTGTGATGTCCAGATTAGCCAGGAAAACGCAAACGCAAAAGTGAAGGAAATTTTAAATACAGTGGTTAGCGTTTCCGTAACCAATGCCTGGTAAGCACCTGTGCCTCCTGGAACAAAAATGATACCAAGGCTGCCAAACAGCATAATTGCAAGTGCAGCGCCGATACCAAGCTGCGATGTCTCTTTAAAACAGAAAAAACCAACATACAATACTGCTGTGTATAGTATCCAGATGAGTGCAGTATGAAAAACAAACAAATATGGGCGTTTGATATTTTTGACCGATTTTAAACCTTCCCAAAAACCAAGCACTACTTCTTTAATTTTTTTGTAAAACTTTCCTTTAGCTTTTTTACGGAGTATGAAAAACAATATGATTATTCCCGTTATGATTACCGCAAACACCAGCAGAAATAAATTGTTTTGCATGAGTGCAGACATTTTAGATGAAAGAGGAGTAAGAATTTTATCGTTTGTTAAACCCCATAATTGTTCAAATTGAAAAATAAGTGTTGCGCAGAATAACAGTATTAAACAAAGTAAATCAATTGCGCGCTCAGCTATTACTGTCCCAAACGCTTCTGTAAATGGAATTTTCTCATATTTTGTCAGGATTCCGCAGCGTGAAACTTCCCCTAAACGGGGCAAAGCAAAATTGGCCAAATAGCCTACCATTACAGCAAAAAAAGTGTTCAGAATTTTGGGATTAAATCCAAGAGGCTGTATTAATATCCTCCAGCGAAGTGCACGTACTAAATGACTTAAAAAACTTAAAAGCATGGAAAGTAAAATCCAAAAATAATTGGCTTGGGTAAATGCCTCAACAATGCTTGATTTGTCTTTTTCTGTTAGGTTATGAACAGCCAGCCAAATCAATAAAATGCCTAATCCTAAAAAAAACAGGAATTTTATTATGCTTATAATTTTTTTTTTCAAAATTAACGGAGTTTGTTTGTTTTACTGTTTGGGAAAATAACGTCTGGTTTATGTTTTTTAGCCAATTCGAAATCCATCAAAGCATATGATACAATAATTATTTCGTGTCCGGCCTTTACTTTCAATGAGGCTGGGCCATTTAAACAAATAACACCGGAATCCCGATCTCCTTTAATAACATAGGTGGTAAAGCGTTCACCATTGTTGTAATTAAAAATATCCACCTTTTCGTTTTCAATAAGGTTAGCGGCATCCATCAGATTTTGGTCAATGGTAACACTGCCGATATAATCAAGGTCGGCTTGCGTAACAGTTACACGGTGTATCTTAGATTTTAAAACTTCTATCTGCATGATAGGTGCAAAACTAAATAAATAATCTGAAAATGAGAAAATTAATATATACTGAAAAAGTCAGAGCCTCCAGGCAAAAATAAAAGCATTCAAAATCACCAGTTTTTAGAAAGTGTTTTTAAATGCTTTAGGTATTATTAAAAAATGCTGTAAACACTGTTAAATATACAGCAACTGACAGCCATCTTCATTGGCCCGGCCGTAAAAATCCCCGATTGTCAAAATGCCGTCCAGATCATCTATCAAGTCAGTTTCTTTTAAATGAAACATATCCACCGCCAATTTACACGCCCATAAACTTACTCCAGAATCTTTCAAAATTTCTAAAAATTCTCCAACTGGAGGCATATTTAATTTTTCCATTTCTTTTTTCATCATACCAGTAGCAAACGCTTCCATTCCAGGAATGGCGCCTAACATTGTAGGCATGTGCATGGCAGGATTCCCGACTGTTGCAACGTGCAGATGTTCCAGCTTTTTCTTTTGAATAGCTTCCAGTCCAAAGAATGTGAAAAATATTTCGGCCTCTATGCCTTCCATTCTTGCGCCATTGGCCATAATAAAAGCTGCATAAACGTTTTCTAAGGTAGCCTTAGAAAGTATGAACAGCATTTTTTTAACTTTAGTCTCGCTCATGATTTCTATTTTTTTATTTACTTAAATACAACTTTTAGGTTTTGGAATTCCTGCAATTTTGCTTGCTTTTTTTAATGGACCTCCTGGGAATAATTCATAAAACTCTTTGATGTTCAGTGTACCGCTGTTTTTTATTCCCCTGATGGAAAGCGGTGAGTCTTTTTTAAATTCATTTTGTATCCATTCAATGGCTTTCCAGTGACCGTCTTTTAAATCAATTTTTTCTTCTACAGCAATAGCATCCGCGATTTCTTTATCCCATTGTGCAAATTCCAGAAGGTAACCTTCTTCGTTTACATCTACCGGTTTTTCTGCTAACATTTTTTTCATGATTTCTAATTTTTTAGTTTAATTTTTAATTTGTTATATATTTACCCTTTTTAGTCATTTTTGCGGTCACAAACGGAATGGAAATCCCCTTTATAAGCATGTTCCAATAAATCCATCTGAATGCCAGTTTTCCGGCATGATTAACTCTGCTTTCTTTTAATAAGCTGAGCGGACCTATTCCAGCAAATGGGAAATTACCCTTTACGGGCTCCTGATCGTAATTGAAATCTATAAGCAGTGCTTTACCATTACCTGTTTCAATAAAACAGTTGGCGTGCCCATCAAATTCCTCTTCTAATTTTTCACCTTTTATATAATTTTGAATATTGGCTGTAAGCACTTCTGCTTCAAAATGTGCTACAGAACCTGCTTTTGAGGCTGGAATGTCTGAGGCGTCGCCAATTACAAACACGTTTTCAAATGCTTTTGACTGCAGTGTTGCTTTGTTTGTAGGAATAAAATTTAAAGAATCACCCATTTCCGAACGTTTAATTAAATCATCACCCATATTAGTCGGTGTGGTTACCAAAAGATCGTAATCGACTTCGGCTCCT
>CAISYK010000583.1 GCA_903889605.1 uncultured Bacteroidota bacterium | reverse complement strand
TTTTAGGAGCTGCTTTTTTAACAATATTTTTAGCAGGTTTAGCGGCTTTTTTAGGAGCAGCCTTTTTAGCAGGTACAGCAGCTTTTTTTGCTGGTTTTCCTTTTTGCGCTTTTTTTGCCATTTTTGTTGATGTTAGTTTAATTTAGTAATGGTAATTAGGGTCTTTGTTTCTTCGTCTAATTCAATTTCAGAGCCCATTTTAGATGCCAAAGTATCGACAAGTTCCAGCGACGAAGCCAAAATTTCGGTGCAAATATAGTTCAAATTATTGTTGATAGCAGCATTTATAGCAGAATTTCTCTGAATTTTAACATCAATTCTGTCCGTAACGTCCAAATTACTTTCTTTTCGAAGATTTTGAATCCTGTTTACCAATTCTCGTGCTAGGCCTTCTTCTCTAAGCTCAGAAGTTATTGTTACATCCAGCGCAACGGTTAATTGGCCAGAATTAGCTACCTTCCAACCTGGAATATCTACAGGTATTATTTCTACATCTTCACTTTCTAATTCAATAACTTCAGCATCAATCCTGATCTCGAATTTTCCTGTTTTTTCAATACCCGAAATAACGGCTTGTGCATTTTCATTGGCAAAAGTTTGTACAGCCTTCATATTCTTTCCGCATTTTTTACCAAGTGTTTTGAAATTTAATTTCAAATTCTTAGTTATGGAGGCAGTTGATTCATCAACAAATTCAATACTCTTTACATTAACTTCTGACAATATCAAATCCTGCACTGCTTCAATTTTATTTTTGAAAGAATCATCCAATACCGGAATTTGAATTTTATTTAATGGCTGACGCACACGGATATTTTCCTTTTTACGTATCGATAAAACCATTGAGGAAATTTTTTGTGCAAGTTCCATACGATCTTCCAAATTTTTATCAATCAGGAAGGTATCAGAAACTGGGAAATCACTTAAATGTATTGATTCTGCTCTGTCGCGGCGTGTTATAGAATTCAAATCAGAAAACAATCTATCCATAAAAAAGGGAGCAATTGGCGCTGAAAGCTGTGCAACCACTTCCATACAGCGGTATAAAGTCTGGTAAGCTGCAATTTTATCTCCAGAATAATCTCCTTTCCAGAAGCGCCTGCGGCATAAACGAACATACCAGTTACTTAAATGTTCATCTACAAAATCCTCGATATACCTTCCTGCACGATGAGGTTCATAATCTGAATATGCCTCATCCACTTTTTTGATCAATGAATTAAGTTCTGACAAGATCCAGCGGTCAATTTCAGCACGTTCAGTCAATGGAATCTCGGCTTCTGAATAGGTGAAACCGTCAACATTCGCATACAATGCAAAAAACGAATATGTATTATGAAGTGTACCGAAAAACCTGCGCTGCACCTCTCCTATTCCTTCAAGATCAAATTTTAAATTGTCCCATGGAGCAGCATTGGTAATCATATACCAGCGTGTAGCATCCGGTCCGTATTTTTCAATAGTTTCAAACGGGTTAACAGAATTACCTAAACTCTTGCTCATTTTTAAACCGTTCTTATCTAATACCAAACCATTGCTCACCACGTTTTTGAAAGCAACAGAATCAAAGCACATAGTCCCAATCGCGTGAAGCGTAAAAAACCAGCCGCGTGTCTGATCAACACCTTCGGCAATAAAGTCGGCCGGGAAATATGTTTTTTCATCTATCAGCTCTTTGTTCTCAAACGGGTAATGCAGCTGTGCATAAGGCATTGCGCCTGAGTCAAACCAAACATCAATTAAATCAGGTTCGCGGAAAAGCTTTTTGCCGCCGCGTTCCAGGAAAATTAAATCAGCATACGGTTTGTGGAGATCAAATGTGTGATAATTTTCATCACTATTGTCGCCGGGAGTAAACGCATCAAGCGGATTGCTTTGCATAAAACCTTTTGCAACAGCATTTTCAATTTCTTTTTTTAATTCTCCGGCAGAACTGATGCATATTTGTTCTGTTTTATCTTCGCTTGTCCAGATAGGGATTGGAATACCCCAAAAGCGGGAACGTGATAAATTCCAATCGTTCAGATTTTCCAGCCAATTGCCAAAACGTCCTGTACCAGTAGATTCCGGCTTCCAGTTGATGGTTTTATTCAACTCAATCATCCGCTCTTTGTAGGCAGTTGTTTTAATAAACCAGCTGTCTAAAGGGTAATACAATACAGGCTTATTAGTTCTCCAGCAATGCGGATAACTGTGTTCGTAGGTTTCTTTTTTAAAGAGTTTTCCCTCTTCCTGAAGCTTTAAAACGATGCGTTCATCAACGCTCAAATAAGCTTTTAACTCTTTTATTTTTCCGGTCGCTTCTAAAACTTTCTTCTGATTTTGAAATTCGATTTCCTTCTCAGCATTAGTTAAATAAGCTTCTTTAACATATTCTTCACCATATAAAAACACTCCGTCTTTTATTTCAGGTAAAAATTTACCGCGTCTGTCCACCAATGTTAATGAGCCGATTCCGTTTTGTTTAGCAACTCTAAAGTCGTCAGCACCAAAGCTTGGCGCGATGTGTACTATTCCTGTACCATCGGATGTGGTTACGAAATCGCCAAGGATAACCCTGAATGCATCGCCATCAGTTGGCTTGGCGAATGGCATTAGTTGTTCATAGCGTAATCCTTCTAGTTCAATGCCATCGTATTCACGTTCAATTTCAAATGGAATATTTTTATCACCGGCATTAAAACTCTCTAATTTCAGTTCCGCATTTTTTTCAGAGAAATATTTCCCTAATAATTCTTTAGCAATAATTACTGTAATTTTATTGTATGTAAATGGATTATAGGTTTTAACAGAAACATATTTTATCTTTTTCCCAACAGCTAAGGCCGTGTTGGAAGGCAATGTCCAAGGGGTCGTTGTCCAAGCTAATATATAAGCGTCTTCCGACCACGATTCACCAACATTCATTTTTATAGAACTATGGCTGTCTCGTTTTATAATCTGATTTGGATTAAATTTAAACATCACAGTTGCTGTCCTATCCTTAACATCTTTATAACACCCCGGCTGGTTAAGTTCATGCGTAGATAAACCTGTTCCGGCAGCAGGAGAATACGGCTGTATGGTAAATCCTTTATAGACAGCTCCTTTAGCATATAAGTTATTTAATAACCACCAAACAGATTCAATATATTTGCTTTCATAAGTAATGTAAGGATGTTCCATATCAACCCAATAGCCCATTTTTGCAGTTACATCAGCCCAAACATCGGTGTATTTCATTACATCTTTACGGCATTCAATATTGTATTGTTCAACGGATATTTTTGTGCCGATGTCTTCTTTTGTAATTCCTAAAGTTTTCTCAACACTTAATTCTATTGGTAATCCGTGGGTATCCCAGCCCGCTTTACGTTTTACCTGAAATCCTTTTTGAGTTTTGAAACGGCAGAAAATATCTTTTATTGAACGAGCCATCACATGGTGAATACCTGGCAATCCGTTTGCACTCGGGGGACCTTCATAAAATACAAAAGGAGTTTTTCCTTCACGCGAAGTGATGGATTTTTCAAATGTATTATTCTTATCCCAGGTTTTTTGTATGTCTTTTGCAGTTTGCGAAAGGTTGAGACTTGTATATGTTTTATATTTTTTACTCATAGTAGTTTTGTGATTCTTATTTTGAAAAAGGATTGCAAAGTTAGTGTTTTTATCTTACAAACTCACTGTTTATAGGCCTATAATACTAATGTGAAATGTAAAATAGCCAATTTTAGAGGCCTCACCCAAATCATCTCCATGCAAAAGGAGAGGTGTGGTGGGTCTGATTTTATATTTCACTTTGGTGTTAACAGCTTGTTGAAAATTTAAGCCTCCATATTACATTATTCTGTCTAAAAATACTGCCTTCCAGTAAACGGCTTTTCTTTTTTATAACTCAGGTATAAATCTAAGTTTGAAAACATTCTGAATGCCAAATTTTTTCAACATTCAAAGTATTAATATGGCTCATATATAAAGATTCTCTTTGGTGTTTTTCCGAGGCCAATAATAAATGGCTTTTGTTAAACGAGCGAAATTTTATTTCGTCCCAATACTACTAAGCCTTCCGCTTCCATTTGTTTCAGCAGCCTTGAAACCACTACCCTTGCGGTCCCTAACTCATTAGCCAATTGTTCGTGTGTTACATACAGCGTATGGCTTTTGGTCAGGTCACATTTCATTTTAATGAAATTTAACAGCCGCTCGTCCATTTTTTTAAATGCAACGGCGTTTACAACCTCCAATAATTCTTCAAAGCGTTTGTGATACAAGCGAAAAATATAGTCCAGCCATTCAGGATATTCTTTTATTAGTAAACTAACTTTGTCAATAGGGACAAAAAGTATTTCGGTTTCTTCTTCTGCCGCGGCTTTCACTTTGCTTGTGTCATGATGCATTCCGCCTAAAAAAGACATTATGCAGCTTTCGCCAGCTTTGATATAATACAGCAGAATTTCCCTGCCGTCTTCGTCTGTCCGCATAACCCTTATGCTTCCCCTTGTTACAATTGGAATAGCTTTTATATATGCATTTTCATTTAAAATAATATCTCCTTCGGAAAAAGTCTTTGCAATTCCATAAGCAAAAAGTTTTTCTTTTATTTCAGGGGATGATTTGAATTCTATTAAATTATCTAAATCCATGCTGTTTAATTACCAGAATAAATTACCAAGTTAAAGGTCTATTGATTCAAATTTTCCATACCCTGCTTATTGGGTAATGTTGGGTATTGAGTAGAGAAATTTCAAAACATTTTTTTTATAAAAACAAATTCCGAACCTTCCAGAAAATGAAAGATTCGGAATTATATAAAAACGTTTGGCATTATCCGAGCCAAAAGTATCAGCCTGCGGATTTACTGTTTACTTGGACTGAATGGCGTCTTTTTAGCTTCCATTAGGGAGTTCATAGCCATCATCTCTTTCATTGTGCGCTGCATTCCATCACTTGAGCCGTCTAAGAAAATAACATTGCCTTTACCGTATTCAGCAAAGTTTTTAATAGCTTCTGTCCACATCGAAAATAATATTACAGATGTATCCAAATTAGCCTGTTCCATTTCTTTAGCAGCTTCACTCATACCCTTGGCCACTTCTTGTCTGAAAAGCGCAACACCTTGTCCGCGGAGTTGTGCCGCTTCTTTTTCAGCCGTTGCTGCAATCCTAGTGGCGTTACCATCAGCCTCAGCAGATTTTGTTTTAGTGATAAGCAAAGCCTGTCCTTCATTTTCTGCAGCGGCTTTTAGATTATTTGAAGCAACAACTTTAGCCATTGAAAGAATGATTGCTTCATCAAATGTTATGTCGTTCAACTGCAAATCCTGTAGGTGGAAACCCCACTCCTCAAGGATCTTGTCAATTTGCTCTTTTACGTGTTCTGTAATATCTTTTCTCAAACCTAACACCTCAGCTTGTTTTTTCATTGCAACATAACCGCGAATCGACCCTTCAATGGTGCGGATAAGCGCCTGCATAAAATTTCTTTCGTCAATGAATTTGAATGCTACATTCTTGATTGTGTTTTCCTGCTGGTCGAGAACTGAATAAAGAAGCATCGCCTTAAAATAAACATTAGCCTGATCAATTGTGATAGCCTGAAATTCCAATTCTACCGAACGATTTTGAATAGAAACCCTTTTATATACGGTCTCAATAAAAGGAATTTTCATGTTTAATCCCGGACTCAAAACTCTGCGGTATTTCCCAAAAACGGTAACAACACCAACAAAACCTTGCTGGACAGAAACAAAAGAAAGCATAAGAATTAAAACGACAAAAACTGCTAAAATAATTGGAATTGCTGGAATCATAGTTTTTAGATTTAATTGGTTCGATACAAATGTATTATAAATAAAATTGCAATAAAAGATATTATTCTTTTTATAAGAAAATATTGATTATGGCTTTGGAATACAAAATATTGCTTACATTTGCACTGCTTAACAGCAATTGGTTGCGTAGCTCAATTGAATAGAGCGTCTGACTACGGATCAGAAGGCTAGGGGTTTGAATCCCTTCGCGACCACCTTAACCCCCACTAAAAACGGGGGTTTTTTTATGATTATACCGCAAATAAGGGCTTACAGGTTTAATAGGGTTTAGTAAGGTGTACTGTTTTTTGGGTACATTAATGGGTACTTGGGTACAAATATGGGTACAGATAAGGTGTTAATTCTTGCCAGATGTATGCCCCCGTGTAGTATTAATAATAGTAAAAGTAAATAAATTTAATCTAGATTTTATTGGTTAATGCCTCTATTGCCTTAACCAATTTATCATTTTGTTCTTGTAAAAATTTTATTTGCCCCTGCAAAATCTCTTTATTTTCTTCATGTAAATTTTCAATATAGCCGTAGAATTTATCTATATGACTATTTTCAAAATTGAAAACTTGCTTTTCATTATTAAGGATGCTTTCAACTGGAACATCCAGTATTTTAGCTATTTCTTCCAGTCTATCAACGGTTAGTTTTGTAGTACCGTTCTCAATTTTAGAATAAGCGTTTTGGGACACTTCCAAACCATCAGCCATGTGCTGTTGAGTGAAGTTTCTATGTTCTCTAAGCCGTTTTATTTTTAAACCAGTTTCAACGCTCATAAAGGTAGTATTGGAGTGCAAATATAGCTATTCTGTTTAAAGTATTCTTATTGTGTTTAAAGTATTCCTAATAGGGGTTAAAGGGTAATAAAAGTTATAGTTGCTTTGTATCATAATAAAATATAATTATTATGGTATGCCCAAACTGTAAAGAAGAATTTAAAGAAGGTGCTAGAATATGCCCCCATTGCACTAAATCAACAGCAAGTAGAGGGTACAAACTATTAATAGCAGTAATTATTGGTGCGGTAATTCTTGCTAATTACCTATACCACCACCATTCAAACTAATTCAAACTAATTATGAGACAGTTTACTACCAACCAATTTAATAGCATGAATAGTGTTCAGAAAACAGCTTTAATAGAATCCTGTATTGATGAACTCCATAATAATAGTGCAATACAGATTGACACTAATGAAATTAATAATTTACATGATTTTATAGCATGGCTTGTAAATAATATTAAGAAGATGCCTTAAATCTATATCTATTAAAGCCCTGTATCTATACTTAAATAAAAAAAGGTCGTGCAAAACATGACCTTTTTTTATTTTCCAAAAAATATAAAACCATTCATTCAAACCATGATGTTTATGAGTGTTTTCATCGGTAAAACATTAGATTTTTAAAAAAACTATCTCTGTAAACCTTGCTAATGTAGGGTCAAAAGGGAACAATAAACTTTTCCGAAATTTTCCAAAATTTTTTTCGAGCCTTTCCGAGCCATATAGTACCTAATCTATAACAAGAAAAAAAGTTGCTATTATAAGTCAAGTAACGAAATTTACATTCTAAAATTAGTCTTTATTTTAAGGGGGGAGGGGGCTACCCCATTTGTTCAATCCTTTTTCTAATTTTTTCTATTTCTAATTTTAATTGCAGTTTCGTGAGTTCCTTTTGCAGTTCCTGCTTTCTAACTGGATTAGCTTCTAGCCTTATTTCAGTCTGCTTTAGAATGATTTTACCCCTTAATCCTTCTTCCATATCCCATATTTGTTTTTGTGATTCTCTGGTATATCAAGCCACCAAACAGGCTCTAGCACTTCATTCTCATATTTCATAATTATTTTCTGACCAGCCCTTATTTTCCAAAGACCACCGTTATGGTAACAAAAGTCATACATTTTTTTCGTTAGCTTAGGATTAAGTTCCTTGTATCTTTCATAGTCATAAGGCTCTCTATGTGAGCCATCAAGTCCTAAAGACTTTTTAAATTTTTCAACATCAAATTCTTCTTTTTTCATAATTTGTTATTTGTTATGTTCGTTATTGTATTATCCCACTAGCTAAGGGAGCTTTTCTTAGATACTCCACCGCACTGTATTTGTTCTGTATTGGCTTTACTTGTATTCTATATTCATTCGGGTCTTCTATGAATTTGCTCAAAGTGGAGGTAACTGCCTTGTTTAATTCTAGTGTTTCTGCATCGCTAATAAGGTGTGTGTGATTAATGCCACGCCCATCCGCTTCAACAGTATAAGAAATTACATTGTCTGGCAGTTGCGTTTTTATTTGATTTACAAGCTCTATGTGATATGTAGTATCATAATTATGCTTTGGATTCCATGTAGCTATGCTCGTCCAATTATATGTATGGATGGTCTTATTTTTAAGATTATACTTTGGCTCAAATTCATTAACAATGGTATAATGTATATTCCATGTTCGATTCTTCATATTCAAGAGTGCTGGTACACCCTCATACTTTTTCTTTACTATTAACATACGATATTTTAAGGCTCTAATTGACATACCAGTTATGTTCTTTAATTCTGTTAAGTTGAAATATACCTTTAGTCTAGTATCATTTGTTTCATTTATAAGTTCATTAAATTCTTTCATTGTTAATTAGTTTACATAGCGAGGACAAGAAGGCTGCTGCCAATTTGTACTTTATTCTTTCATTAAATAAATATGCACTTGATTTGAAAAGCACCATATAATTTGAATTATTATTTTAAACCCACGTTTGTCGGTGGTTTTAATAAGATTACTGAAAATTTTAATTTTTGTAAATAGTTG